>JAQGHW010000769.1 GCA_028291505.1 Rhodopila sp.
CTGGATTTCGATACGGCCCCGATCGAGCGGATGCCAGGCGTCATCAAGGTGGTGCGCGAAGGCAGCTACCTCGCCGTCGTTGCCGAAAAAGAGTGGCAGACGATCAAGGCGATGCGTGCCCTGGCCGCCGCCGCGAAGTGGCAGGAAACCGCCACCCTGCCCGACGAGGCAACCGTTCTGGATACAATACGAGCGCTGCCAACCCGGGAAATCCCCGTGTTGACGTGGAAGGCAGAAGCCGACGCGCCCGTGAAGCGGCTGAAGGCGCGCTACACCCGTCCCTACATGATGCATGGCGCGATCGGACCGTCCTGCGCGGTTGCCCAGCTTGTCGACGGGACAATGACCGTGTGGACGCACACCCAGGGCGTCTACCCCTTGCGTGCATCGCTGGCGGGCCTGCTGCGGATGCCTCCCGGTCAGGTTCGTTGCATCCACGTCGAAGGCTCCGGATGTTACGGTCATAACGCTGCCGACGACGTCGCGGGCGACGCCGTTCTGATCGCCGCTTCCGTCCCCGGTCGCCCAATCCGTGTCCAGTGGATGCGCGAGCAGGAGCACACCAACGAACCTTACGGTGCCGCGATGATCGCCGAGGTCGAGGGCGCCTTGGACGCCAACGGCCGGATCGTCGACTGGGACTACGGCGTTTGGAGCAACACACACAACCGCCGCCCCAACGTCGGCGGCCTGTTGCTGCAGAATGCCGCGCTGCCGGAACCTTTGCCTGTGCCTCCGCCCGCGCCGATCCCGATGCCCGAGGGCGGCGGGGAGCGAAACAGCAACCCGATCTACGCGTTCCCCAACGCCCGCGTCGTGTCCCATTTCATTCCGGAGATGCCGGTGCGTGTCTCCGCGCTGCGATCGCTGGGCGCATACCTGAACGTCTTCGCCATCGAAAGCTTCATGGACGAATTGTCCGAACGGGCCGGCACCGATCCGGTCGAGTTCAGGCTACGGCACTTGCAGGACGACCGCGCCAAAGCAGTCGTCGCATTGGCGGCTGAAAAATTCGGCTGGTCCGCCGGAAAACCTGGCGAGGGCCGCGGCTTCGCGTTCGCCCGGTACAAGAACCTCGGCGCATACTGCGCCATCGCGCTGGCGCTGCGGGTGGACCATGAGACCGGACAAATCCGCCTGGGTCGCGTAGTCGCCGCGGTCGATAGCGGGCAAGAAATCAATCCCGACGGCATCCGCAACCAGATAGAGGGTGCCATCATCCAGGCAGCCAGTTGGACCCTGTATGAGACAGTGCATTTCGACCGTCAGCGCATCCTAAGCACCGACTGGAGCAAGTACCCGATCATGCGATTCCCCGCGGTCCCGGAATCGATCGCGGTGCATATCGTTCCGCGCCCCGGCAAGCCGTTTCTGGGAACCGGCGAGGCTGGGCAAGGCCCGACCGCCGCCGCCATCGCGAACGCCCTGCAAGATGCGGCCGGGGTCCGGCTGCGGGATGTCCCATTCACCGCAACAAAAGTGAAGGCCGCAATCGGGATCTAAGCATTTCGAAAACACCAGGCACCCCGGCCGCGCCGTCCTGGGATCAGGCGTTCTCGCCGACAAAGCTCGTGTACGTCTTCACCAGCTCAGGCACCGACGTTTCGAAAAACCGCTGCCCCTTCTGCGGCGTGGCAAGCCCGGGGTTTGACCCGATGCGGCCATCCGGGAAACGCCGGCGATAATCCGACGGACCATGGAACCGCCCGGACGGAGCCCGCGGCGGATCAAGCGTCACATCCTTGATCGTCTCCGGCAGAGCGTACTGCGTAAGCGCGACCTCGCTGGCTGTCGCATGGCTGCCCTCGTCATCCCCGAAGACCTCCTTTGCCAGGTCGCTCATCGCCCGCCCGTCCCACCAATTGGCCAGCCGGCATCGCAACTCTTCATTCCGCGCGTTGCCGAACGCGCCCTCAAACTCGGCGTAGATCTCGGAAAACGCCGCCTGCACGGTCGCGATGTTGCCGCCGTGCCCGTTGATGAACAGGAACCGGCGGAACCCATGCCTGGCCAGCGACAGCACATAATCGTGCATGATCGCGATCAGCGTGGACGGCTTGACCGTCATCGACCCGGCGAAGCCCATGTGATGCACCGCGATGCCGACCCCGATCGTCGGCCCGACCATGGCGTTGGCCGCCTCACCGACCGCCCGCGCGATGACCTCGGCGCAAATCGCGTCAGTCCCGATCAGCCCGTTCGGTCCATGCTGTTCGGTTGACCCGATTGGCAGGATGATCCCCTTGGACTGAGTGAGGTAGGTTTCCACCTCCTGCCAGGTCTGGTGCTGAAGTAGCATGGGCTTTGAACTCCTTTGGCCGCCGGTGGCGGTATTACCGTGGACTATGACGTGGCGTCGATCCGTCGCACCGCAACGGTCCTCCCGGCCGCGATTTATTCGGCCGCCCGCGCCGCCGCTGCGGCTTCGGCGATCGGGACGCGCTTGACCTCATGCGCCTGCAACCGAGGCATCACTTCGCGCCCGAAGCGGCGGATCTGTTCCAGGAACATCTCATGCGGCATGGCCCCGCGGTTCAGGCTGACCAGCAGCGTGTTGGCGCCCGCCTTGTCGGCTTCGGCGATCAGTCGGTCCGCCACCTCATCCGGCCGGCCCCAGGGCATCTGCTCCGCCCGCTGCTCGACATCCGCCATCGTCATGTTGCGAAAATCCTCCCGCGAGTGCGCCGCCTGCTTCAGGTTTTCCTGCCGCACGTAATCGGTGG
>JAQGHW010000770.1 GCA_028291505.1 Rhodopila sp.
TGATGGGGGAACGTGGATGGGCGTGGACCGACGGCGTCGGCACGTCCCAGTTCCAGGACAGGGCACCGGCCTTCACCGTAACGTCGCAGGGCAGCGGCATGATGAAGCCGTAGGTCATTGCGTCGATGAACGGCGGGCATTGCTTGACGGTGCGGACCTCCTGCCCATGTGTAGGCGAGAACGCTCGGGACTGCATGGCTCGTACCCAGTCGGGTAGGGCCGCCCTTGCCGGCAGCGGCTTGGGCAGGTGGTCGGCGAGTGCGGGATCGCAGCGGAAAACGATACGCATGGAAGGGTGATGCGCCGGCGGCGTCAGGGTCGCAACAGGGTGCGCGCCACGGCGTCCTGCCAGCCGCGATATTTCCGGTCGCGTTCGGCCGCCGGCATCGTGGGTTCGAAACGCTGATCTCCGGTCCAGTCCGCCGCGAACGTTTCGGGGTCGGGATAGAGGCCGGCGGCCATGCCGGCGAGGTAGGCGGCGCCTCGGGCTGTGGTTTCCAGGTAGGCGGGCCGGTCCACCGGGGCGGCCAGGATGTCGGCCAGGAACTGCATGGTCCAGTCACTGGCGCTCATGCCGCCATCTACGCGGATCACGGTGCGTGCTTCGGACCAGGCGGTGCCGAGGTCGGCTTGCATCGCATCCAGCAGGTCCCGGGTCTGGTAGCCGACCGATTCCAGCACCGCGCGCGCGAGTTCCTTGCGTGTAGTGCCGCGCGTCATGCCGGTCAGCAGCGCCCGGGCCTCGCTGTCCCAGTGCGGCGCGCCGAGGCCGACGAAAGCGGGGACCATGTAGACGTCCTGGAACGGATCGGCCTGGGCGGCCAGCGCTCCGGTCTCGGCGGCGTTGGCGATCAGGCCGATACCGTCCCGCAACCCTTGGACGGCGGCGCCGGCGACGAAGATGGAGCCCTCCAAGGCGTAGGTGCGCTGGCCGGCGAACTGGTAGGCGATGGTGGTGACCAGGCGATGGCTGCTGGCGATGGCTTGCTGTCCGGTGTTCAACAGCGCGAAGCAGCCAGTGCCGTAGGTGGATTTCACCATGCCGGGGCGGAAGCAGGCCTGGCCGATGAGGGCCGCCTGCTGGTCGCCGGCAATGCCCTGAATGGGGATCGGGGCGCCGAACTGGGCGGTGGTGCCGAAGTTGCCGGCGGTGTCTCGCACTTCGGGCAGCATGGCGCGGGGAATGTTGAACAACGCAAGCAGATCTTCGTCCCATTCGCCGCGATGGATGTCGAACAGCAGGGTGCGGGATGCGTTGGTGGCGTCGGTGGCGTGGACGGTGCCCTCGGTCAGCCGCCACAGCAGGAAACTGTCGACCGTGCCGAATGCCAGGTGTCCGGCTTTGGCGGCGGCGCGTGCCCCGTCTATCGTGTCCAGCAGCCAGGCGATTTTCGTTGCGGAGAAATAAGGGTCCAGGAGGAGGCCGGTGCGGGCGGCGATGAGGTTGCCGTGCCCGGCTTTTTCCAACCGTTCGCAAAGGTCGGATGTACGGCGGTCCTGCCAGACGATGGCGTTGTGGATGGCGCGGCCGGTTCGGCGGTCCCAGACCAATACGGTTTCGCGTTGGTTGGTGATGCCCAGGGCGGCGATGTTGGTGGCATTTAGGCCGGCGTTGGTCAGGGCTTGATGTGCGGTCGTCAGGACGGTGGTCCAGATTTCTTCGGGGTCGTGCTCCACCCAGCCGGGTCTTGGGTAGATCTGGGTGAATTCTTGTTGAGCGGAGGCCACGGGCGCGACCGCGGCATCAAATACGATGCCGCGGGTTGAGGTTGTGCCTTGGTCGATGACGAGAATATGCCGCGCCATGGCGTTTTGGTTCCTTCGCTACGCTCGTGTCATGGCCGGCCCAGGACCGGCCATGACACGGTTTTGGTCCTCAGGCTTTCTTCGGCGGGGGCGCCGCTGCCCAGGTCTTGATCAGTTCGTCGTAATCGATCGTTTCGCCCTGCGGCTTTTCGTTGGCCAGCTTGCGCTGCGGTGCCAGGTTGCCGTCCTTCTTGGCCTGTTCATACCAGTATTCGGCGGTCTTTTCAGGGTTCATCTTCGGTCCCAGAGCGCCCTGTGCTCCGGACTTTTCCAGTCTGGTCATGATCGCGTCCTGGTCGCGCGCCAGACCGTCCATCGCCTGCTGCGGCGTCGCCTCCCCGGATATCGCCTTGGAAACGTTCTGCCACCACACCTGCGCCAGCTTGCCATATTCCGGCACGTTGACGCCGGTGGGTGTCCACAGCTTCCGGGCGGGGCTGCGGTAGAACTCGACCAGGCCGCCGACCTTGGGGGCAAGCTTGGTCATCGCGTCGGACAAGATGTCGCTTTCGCGGATCACGTGCAGCGACGTTATTGCCTTCTTCAGCGTAACGGTTTTGGACACGCTGAACTGGGCGTAGAGCCAGCCGGCCTTCACACGTTCCAGTGGGGCGTATTTCAGCATCGTCCAGCAACCGACGTCCTGGTAACCCAGCTTCATGCCTTCCTTCCAGTACGCGCCGTGCGGGCTGGGCGCCATGCGCCATTTCGGCGTGCCGTCGGCA
>JAQGHW010000830.1 GCA_028291505.1 Rhodopila sp.
CAGGTCGAACTGGCCGACAAGCTCGGTTACCACTACGCCTGGGAGGTCGAACACCACTTCCTCGAAGAGTATTCCCACTCCCCCCAGCCGGAGGTCTTCCTCGCCGCCGCCAGCCAGCGCACCAAGCAGATCCGCCTCGGCCACGGCATCATCCAGCTCACCACCAACCACCCCGCACGCGCCGCTGAGAAGGTCGCCTGCCTCGACCTCGTCAGCAACGGCCGCGTCGAGTTCGGCATGGGCGAAGGCGCCAGCATTACCGAACTCGGCCCGTTCGACCGCCAGATGGAGAACAAGCAGGCGGTGTGGGAGGACGGTGTCCGCTGCGTGCTGCCGATGTTCAAGGATGGCGGCTGGGAATACGACGGCCCCTACTTCAAGTTCCCCCTGCGCAACGTGCTGCCGAAACCGATTCAGAAACCGCACCCCCCGCTATGGGTCGCCTGCTCCCAGCTGGAAACCATCGAGATGGCCGGCCGCTGCGGCATCGGCGCACTGGGCTTCCAGTTCCTGTCAGCCGAAATGGCCCACGCCTGGGTGCATGCCTATTACAACTCGTTCGTCCTGCGGCAAAAGAAACTGGCGGATTACCAGTCTAACTGCAACATCGCCATGGTCAGTTACTTCATGTGCGCCGAAACCGACGAGGAAGCCCGCCGGCGCGCCGATGGCGTAACGTTCTTCCAGTTCTCGCTGGCCTATTACAGCGGCGCCCGCAACCGCGAACGCGCCGCACCCGGAACGGTCAGCCTGTGGGAAGAGTACCTGAAATGGAAACGCGCCAATCCGGAACTAGCGGAAAAAGCGCTGACCGGCGGCCTGATCGGCTCCCCCGAAACAATCCGGAAGAAACTGCGGCGCTTCGAATCCTCGCATGTCGATCAGATCATCCTGCTGAACCAGGCCGGCAAGAACACTCATGAGCATATCTGCGAAAGCCTGGAACTGTTCGCCAAGGAAGTAATGCCCGAATTCACCGCCAAGGAGCCCGAACACCAGGCCTGGAAGCAGAAGGTCCTGACCCGCGAAATCGAACTGGAGGACATCGACACCACCCCTTACAAAGACCGCGCTGGCGTCGGCAAAGGTGTCGCCATCAACAAACTCGCCACCGCCGCCGCGGAGTGAACGACCCCGTGTCATGACCGGGCCCGGCGCCCGCCGCCTTCCCCCGTGTCATGACCGGCCGTGGCACCCGCTGCTCCCCCGTGTCATGACCGGGCTTGGCCCGGCCACCCACGACTATGCCCCGCAAGACGTTGGCCGCCCTATGGTACACGGGAAACACAACCGTCCGGCAAAAGGCAGCCACCCATGACCCTGGCAAAACAAATCGCCGACCGCATCCACGCCCTCCGCCACGAGGACATCACCCAGGAAGCCCTCCACTGGACCGCCAGCGCCTTCGTCGACACCGTCGGCGTAACCCTCGCCGGCATCCAGCAGGAAGGCCCCCAAATCCTCCTCCGAGTCCCCGGCATCGCCGCCGCCCCCGGCCCCTCGCTAATCTTCGGCACCCAAGTCCGAACCAGCGCGCTCGACGCCGCACTGCTCAACGGCGTCGCCTCCCACGCCCTCGACTACGACGACGTCGCCGGATCGATGGGCGGCCACCCCTCCGCCATGCTCATCCCCGCCCTCATCCCGCTCGCCGAAATGCTCGGCAGCAATGGCCGAGACCTCGTCACAGCCTACGTCGCCGGCTTCGAAACCGAGTGCCGCATCGCCCGCGGCGTACACCATCATCACTACGACAAAGGCTGGCACCCCACCGCAACACTGGGCATCTTCGGCACCGTTGCCGGCGCCGCCCGCCTGCTGCACCTGTCCGTCGACCAGACCGCCATCGCCCTCGGCATGGCCGCCTCCTTCGCCGCCGGCCTCAAAGCCAATTTCGGCACCATGACCAAGCCCCTCCACGTCGGCCACGGCATCCGGGACGGCCTGTTCGCCGCACTGATGGCGCAACAAGGCTTCACCGCCAACCCCGGCGCATTCGAGCACAGGCAAGGCTTTCTCGACGTCTTCAACGGCCCCGGCACCTACGACACCGCCCGCATCCTGGACGCGTGGTACGACCCATTCGAGTGTGGCGGAGCAGGCGATCCCGGCTTGAAGCCGTACCCGTGCTGCGGCAGCACCCACCCCTCCATCGGCCGCATGATCGAGCTCGCCCAGCGCCACGATCTGCATCCCGAACAGGTCGCCCGCATCACCGTGATGCCGCACGCTCGCCGCCTGCCACACACCAACAACCCCGACCCGCGCACCCCGCTCGCCGCCAAATTCAGCATGCAATACTGCGTAGCCCGAGCCCTGACCGACCGCTCGGTGAAACTATCCCACTTCGAGGGCGACTCCCCCTTCGACCCCGCCGTCCGCACCCTGATGCAAAAGCTCGACGTCCGCCCGCACCCCGACATGCCGGAAGACTGGGGCACCGAGGTCATCGTCGAAACCACCGAAGGCGCCCGTTTCGCCTCCCGCCTCGACGACTACCCCAGCCGAGGCCCGGCCGGCGACCCAATGACCCACGCGGAATTGTGGACCAAATTCGCCGACTGCGCCGAACGCAGCCTGCCGCGCGCCGGCTTGTCCGCGGTGTTCGACACCCTCATGGGCATCGCCTCGCTTCCCAACGTCCACGACCTGACGTCGCTGCTGCGACCAACCTAGTACCCGATCGCAGAGAAGCGTGAGTCGCAACGCGACCACGATTTGCCGCGTGAATCGGCGACTTCAAACCAAAACCGACGTATCGCGCTGCTATGATGCGCGATACTAGACCGCCCGACCGCAAATAATATGACAGCGGTGAATGCGATGGGGTAATCCCTGCCCACCCAATCGTCACAGGATCGGATCACCAATTGGTCGAAACACCGAACCCGATACATGCCGGCATCATGCACCGGATCCACGGCACGGATGTCTATACCGGGTTCCTGCCGACACTCGCCGAGGACCGGCAAGGCTGGAACAGCCAACACACATCGTTCCAGGAGATCATCAGCGGCTCGCGACCCAGCGTCGTCATCGACGTCGGCGCCTGGAAGGGTGCCTCGACCATCTACCTCGCGGACCTGTTGAAACGGAATGCGGTCCCGGGCACGGTGATCGCCGTCGACACGTTCCTCGGCAGCGTCGAGCACTGGGACCGCGGTTCCGGCTTTGCCGGCCTGATGCAGCATCGTTTCGGCAGACCCCTGCTGTACGAACAATTCCTGAGCAACGTCGTCCGGGGCGGCGCGCAGGATCGGATCGTGCCACTGGCGCTGACCTCCGCCGTCGCCGCCGTGCTGCTCCATCGGCTCGGCATACAGGCCGGCCTCATCCACATCGACGCATCCCACCTGTATGAAGACGTCCTGCGCGACGCCCGCGCCTATTGGGAGATCCTGACGCCCGGCGGTTTCATGGTGGGCGACGACTACAACCAGGATTGGCCGGAGGTGATCAAGGCCGCCGATCAGTTCGCCGCCGAGAAAGCCGTCCCCCTGATGGCCAGCACGCCCAAATGGATCGTCAGAAAACCGCCGCCAGCAGCATAATCGTTCGCCAACCGTAATGCAACGAACGCGGTCACCCTCAATCCGGTTGCCCCAGCACCCGGTACATCTCGGCCAGTTGCGGGCTCATCGGCACATTCAGCGTTTCGCCACTGGGCAGCCGATCCACCAGCCACTTCGCGTACAGCCGATTCAAAGCCCCCTCGTTCGCCATACGCCCAAAGCTGTCGCGAACCAGATCGGCGAACCCCGGATCATCGCGGCGGAAGCCGATCGCATACGGCTCATACGACAAATAATCGCCGGTGATACCGAAGCGCTTGCCATCCGGACGCGTGGCAACGAATCCGGACAGCAGAATGTCGTCCGAGGCAAACGCATCCGCCTTGCCCGCCGCCAGCATGTCGTACGCCGCATCCAGGTTGGGCACCTCGGCCACCTTGATCGCCGGTGACACGGTCGAGGCCAGCCGGCGTACCGCGATGATATTCGTGGTGCCGGCGCCAGCCACGATGGTACGGCCCGCCAGTGCGCGATAAGATGGGATCGCCGGCCGCCCATCCACCAGAGGCACCAGCAACTTGGTGCCTGCCAGGAAGAAGATCGGCGAGAACGCCACGCTCTTTGCCCGTTCGGCGTTGGCGGTCGTGGACCCGCACTCCAGGTCGATCGCACCAGCAACGACCTTCGGCAGGCGTTCCTCGGCCTTGACCGGCACATAGACGACACGAACCCCGGTCTGCCACGCCGGAGCGTCCGCTTCAACCAGGTCCCGGTTCAGCGTCCGAGCCACGTCTTCCGCGATTCCATGGCATAGATCCATGGAGAAGCCGATCGGCTGCCCCGCCCTGTTGACGAACGAAAACGGCGGCGCGCTCTCACGGTAGCCAATCAGGATCGTGCCGCGATCGCTGACCGTCTTCAGCGTCCCGGACAGCAGGCCGTCCTCCGCCCTCGCGCCGCCGAACATCGACATCGTCAGCAGAACGAACGCCGCCAGCGGAACGAACACCCTCAGCGGAACGAAGGCAACAAGGCGCCTCATGCCGGCTCCACCTCCATTTCCTCGATCATCTCCAGAGTGTCTTCGTCGGCGACCAGTTGCCCCTCCCACTTGGCGACCACCGCGGTGGCCAGCGAGTTGCCGATCACGTTGGTCGCCGAACGCCCCATATCCAGGAACGTGTCGATCCCAAGCAACAGCAGCAGCCCCTCCTCCGGCAGGCTGAACTGACTGAGCGTCGCCGCGATCACCACCAGGGACGCCCGAGGCACCCCGGCAACGCCCTTGCTCGTCAACATCAAGGTCAGCAGCATGGCGATCTGGGTGCCGGCACTAAGCGGAATGTCATACGCCTGCGCAATGAAGATGGATGCGAACGTGCAGTACATCATCGTGCCGTCGAGATTGAACGAATACCCCAGCGGCAACACGAAGCTGGAGATGTTCCGAGCGATCGGAAACTTCGCCAGTTGCTCCAGCATCTTCGGATACGCGGCTTCCGAACTGGCGGTCGAGAACGCCAGCAGGAAAGGCTCCCGCACCAGCAGCACCAGCCGCTTCACGCTGGGACCAAGGATCAGGAACCCCACCGCCACCAGCACCAGCCACAGACAGACCAGCCCGAAGTAGAACTCACCCATGAACTTGGCATAGTTCAGCAGGATACCCAGCCCGTTGGTCGCGATCGTCGCCGCCATCGCGCAGAACACCGCCAGCGGGGCCAGTTTCATTACGTAGCCAGTCACCCGCAGGATGATGTGCGACAGCCCCTCGATGGCCTCCAGCACCAGTTTCGACCGCTCCCCCATCGCCGCGCAGGCGACGCCGAAGAAGATCGAGAACACCACGATCTGCAGGATTTCGTTGTCCACCATCGGACGGATCGCCGAGTCCGGAAACACGTGCTTGATGAACCCATCCAGCGTCATGGCGTGCGCGTCGATGCCGGAACTGACGCCGCTGACCACCTTGTGGATGCCCATCCCTGGTTCGAACAGGTTGACCAGGATCAGGCCCAGCGTCAGCGACACCAGCGATGCGCTGACGAACCAAAGCATGGCCTTGCCACCCACCCGGCCGACCGCCCCGGCGTCCGACATGTGGCCGATGCCGACTACAAGTGTCGAAAAAACCAGCGGTGCGATGATCATCTTGATCAGCCGCAGGAAGATCATGCTGCCGATCGAGACGTAACCCGCGAACAGCTTCTGCGAAGCCGGCGACGCGAACTGATCATGGATCACGCCACCGACGGCGATTCCCAGGACCATCGCGATAACGATATAGGTTGTCATCCGACTCGACTTCATTACGACAGCGCCCCCGTTGATTCAGCGTCACCGTCGATCATGCTATGTCACGGGGTTGTCTTACAAGGAGTTAGCGTGGCGAGGCGTCGGCCGCGGGTGCGGGCAATCCGAACCCGCCCGCCCCGGATGGCGGCGGCTGATCGGTCTGGAGCGCGCCGCCGCGCCATGCTACACAGGCCGCCGTGAACATCACTCTGCACAGGCCGATGACGCTGGCCCAGTTCCTCGCATGGGAGGAACGGCAGGAGCTGCGCTACGAGTTCGATGGGCTCGAAGCGGTCGCCGTGACAGGCGGAACCATCGCGCATGACCGTATCACGTTCAATCTTCAGAAGGCTCTGGATACGCGGCTCGCGGGAAAGCCGAACCGGCCTCTGGGCCCGAACGTTAAGATCCTGGTTGACGGGCGGTCCCGCTATCCCGACGCACTGGTCGTCTGCCGGCCGGTTTCGCCCGCGGCAACCGTCGCCGAGGATCCGGTCATCGTGTTCGAGGTTCT
>JAQGHW010000853.1 GCA_028291505.1 Rhodopila sp.
ATAGGCCGCGCAGCGTATCATAACCATCGGTGCTCGGGGAGCGAGGCGATGCCGAGAGCCTCCGCCGCTACGTATCCTGTTACCTCACCTTTGACACCCGACAGCGTTCCAGTCAGGCGGTAATCTGGCGTGTTCGTGACGCACAGCAACGCAAAAGTTAATGCGGGCCACAGGCATGCTAGCACGTCCCCTGCGCCCAAAGGGTATCAAACTATGGTATGCGACAATCATATGGATAATCTAGTATTATCCTTGATTTATGTCAGGTTTCGGCGCACATTTCTGTCAGGTTTTTGCACCCCCGGACGCCATGCCCGCACAACGAAAGACCCTGCGCCAGCGCGTCGAGACCCGGATCGCCCGGCGCCGCGACGACGCCTTTCTCACCCGCGAGTTCCTCGATCTCGGCGGCGAGCGTCAGGTGTTGCGTGCCCTACGCGAGCTGACCGAATCCGGAAAACTGATCCGCCTGGGCTACGGCGTCTACGCCCGCGCGAGAATCTCTCCGATCACCAACCAACCCATGCTCGCCGGCGGCGGCTTCGGGCCGGTCTCCCGCCAAGCGCTGGACAAGCTGAAGGTCCCGTGGGAGCCCACCTCGGCCGAACGGGCCTACAATGAGGGACGCAGCACGCAGGTGCCAATGACGCCTAGAGTTAAGCTACGAAACAACCGGTTCAGCCGCAAGCTCCGTTACAAGACGATGGAGCTAACGGTTGAACGATGATCTTCCAGCCGACCTCGATCCAGTCGTCGATTTCTTCGGCCTCAACGGCCCAGCCACTGTCACCAAGGATTTCCACGTCGTCGCCGCCATCGCAGCGATCACCGCCCTTGATGCCGCCCCATTCGCCCTGGTCTTCGGCGGCGGCACCGCGCTCGCCCGCGCACACAAGCTCGTCCAGCGCATGTCGGAGGACGTGGACTTCAAAATTGTGCCCCTCCCCACCGCCCCCACTAGCCGAAACGGCCAACGCCGAGCGCTCGGTGACCTGACCGACAAAGTAACCACCGCACTACAAATGGCCAATTTCGCCTTCGACCCAGCCGACCCCGCCCACACCCGATCGCGAAACGAAAATCGTTACACCATCTGGCAGCTCCCATACGCCGCGCCCAGCCAGGGCCTGCGCCCAACAATCCAGATCGAACTCACCTACGCCCCCATGCGCCGCTCGCCCGTGCCCCGTTCCGTCAGCTCCTTCGTAGCCGAGGCCTTCAACCGCCCGCCGGAAGTCCCAAACATCCCCTGCGTCAGCGTAACGGAAACCGCCGCCGAGAAACTCGTCGCGCTCACCCGCCGCGTCGCCATGGAACTCGCCGGCCTCAGCCGAGACCGCGATCCAACGCTTATCCGGCACGTCTACGACCTGCACATGATGCACGCCCAGGTGGACCCGACCGAGGTAGCCACACTCGCCCGCGAAATTGCCGCCGCGGACGCGGACGTGTTCCGCAACCAGTATCCCGCCTACGCCGCCGACATCGCCGGCGAAACCGGCAAGGCGCTCGATACGCTGAACGACGTCCCCGAGCACCGCGAGCGCTACGATCGCTTCGTCGCCGACATGGCATACGGCGAGCGGCCAGCGTTCGCCACGGCAATGCAGTGCGTCAACGACTTGGCCAAGACCGCATGGGGAAACCGTTAATAACGCGATCGGACCATCCTCTCCCTGTCAAAGAAAATATTCTTGCATTCCCAGGAACATCCACCTACTATCGCCTCGAACAAAGACCGAACACCCCCGAGGCACTCCATGTCCCCGACAACCACCATCAACCAAACCCTCCTGGACACCGTCCTCGGGCGCCTCGCGCTCCTGTTCCTGACCGGCGCCGCGGGAGACCCAACGGCAGCCCACCAGGCCGCCGCCCAACTCCTCGCCGCCTACAACGCCGGAACCGAGGAAGAACTCTGCCTCGCCGCCGAAATCATCAGTTTCAGCTTCCATGCGCTGGAAGCCCTCAGCCAGGCCGCCGACCCGAATCTGTCATTGAACAGAACCCTCCGCCTCCGCGGCAGCGCCGTCAGCCTCAGCCGGGAGTCCCACAAATCCCAGCGCAAACTGGACCAACTCCAGCGCGCCCGCCGCACCGGCGCCCACCCGCAACCATCCGAAACCAGACCCACCCAAGATCGGCCCGGGATCGACAAAGCCCTCAGCCTCATCGAGTCCACCCGCGAAGCACCCCAAACCGCCATCAAAACCACCGGAAAATTATCCTGGACACAATCCTTCCAGCAGCGCCAGACGGCCAAGCGCACGGCTGCGCACGTAAAGAAAATCCAGCAGCGCCAAGCCGCCCAAGCCCACCTCAACGCAACCGCCGCCACCACCGAGGCAACACTTACCTGACCACCCCAATTCCCCACCTTGACTCCCCCACCTCAACCAATCTACACGTAAAGACACAATCCTCCCCACGTCTACACAAGGCGCTCCCATGCCCCTCAACATCCGCAGCGAAACGGTCAACCACCTGGCCGAAGCCCTCGCCGCCCGCACCGGCACCAGCAAAACCGAGGCCGTCGCTCAGGCCCTCCGCAACGAACTCCAGCGCCTCGACGATGCGATGCCGTTGCGCGAACGCCTCCGCCCGATCCAGGCCCGCGTGATGGCCCGCCCGCCCACTGGCCTCGAAGCCGACAAAGCCTTCTACGACAGCCTCAGCGGCGATCTCTGAAAATGTTCGTCGACGCGTCCGCCATCGTCGCCATCCTGACCGGCGAACCGGAGGCCGAGGCGCTGATCGACCGCCTGGAGCGCGCAATTCGCCCCATCACCTCCGCCATCGCCATCTTTGAGGCAACGCTGGGCCTCTGCCGCAAGCGCCACGCCAGCGTGGGCGAAGCCGAAACCGACGTCGCCGACTTCCTCACCAATGCGCGGATCACTCTCGTGCCCATCAATGATGCCACCGTCGCGCTGCACGCGTTCTCCCGCTACGGCAAAGGCGGGGGCCATCCAGCCCAACTCAACATAGGCGACTGCTTCGCCTACGCGGTGGCGACAAACCACCGCACCACCCTGCTCTACAAAGGCGACGACTTCAGCAAAACGGATCTCACGGCTGGCTGACCCTAACCCCGCGCTTCCCCAATCCCCGGCAGGTCATCCGTCATCCCGGCCAGCACCTCGGCCACATGGCGGACATGAACCCGATGCCCTTCCCGCTGCAGCCGCCCGGCGATATTCAGCAAACACCCCAGATCCCCGGCCAGCACCGTCTCGGCCCCGGTCGCCACGATGTCCTTGGTCTTGTCCGACGCCATCCGCACCGAGATCTCCGGGTACTTCACACAAAAAGTCCCACCGAACCCGCAGCAGATCTCCGGCTCCGTCATCTCCACCACCCTGGCCCCGGCCGCCTGCAGCAACGACCGCGGCTGCTGCTTGATCCCCAGCTCCCGCAATCCCGAACAACTGTCGTGATACGTCACCGGACCGCCGATCGGCGCCGCCCCGGTATCGCGCATCCCCCGCACATCCGTCAGGAAACTGACCAACTCGAACACCCGCGACGCCATCGCATCGGCCACCGCCCGCTGGTTGGGGTCATCGTCGAACAGATGCGGCAGATGGTGCTTCAGCATGCCCGCGCACGACCCGGACGGCGCAACGATGTAATCATAGCCCCGAAACGCCTCAACGATTCCAACCGCCAGATCCCGCGCCGTCCGCCGATCGCCGGAGTTATACGCCGGCTGGCCGCAACAGGTCTGCGCCCGAGGCACCTCCACCTGGCACCCCGCCCGCTCCAGCAGCTTGATCGCCGCGAAGCCGATCGAGGGCCGGTACAAATCGACCAGGCAGGTCACGAACAGACCCACCCGAGGCTTCGTCCCACTCATTCACCATCCTCATCACGGCAAGCGCCGACCCACCGCCGTCGATCAGCCGCTGCGTGCGGCGACCAGCCGCCAGGTCGGGTCCTTCTGCGACAGATCGCGCTCGAACGTCCACAGGTCGGTGATTTCCGTCACCGCATCGGCCCCCGTCAAGGGCCGGTCATCCTTGTCCTTGGTATAGCTGACCTGGTCGGACACGATCCGCACCGTCACCGACCCGACTTTGCCCTTCAGCTCCGCCGCATCGATGCCCAGGTGCTGGATCGACTTGATCTCGCTGACCTGCGTCTCGCCGGTTTTCTCCCTGGCGCTGATCGCCTGCTCGAACGCCCGATACGTCTCATCCGCCAGCAGCGCCCGCAGCCCCACCCGATCCCCGGCGGCAAACGCGGCGACGATCATCCGAAACGCCTGATCCGCCCCGGCGAGGAACCTGGCGGGATCGAACCCACGATCCAGCGTCCGCATTTGCGCCAGCGCCTGCCCGGTCGGCGACGAATCAGCCGGTGCCGCCTGAGCCGCCGCCGGTTGCACCGGTTCGGCCCGCGCCTCGATGATCGGCCCCGCCGCCGGGCGAACCGGGGTTGGTTGAACCGGCGGCGCCTGACGCTCAAGCCCCGTCCGCTTGCCCAGAATGCTCCGCAACCGCAGGACCAAAAAGGCCGCGATCATCCCGAAAAGGACCAGATCAATCGGAAATCCGCCGCTCGCACCCATGCCACACGCTCCTTATCAGACCACAGATAGGCGCGAGCCCTGGCCATGACAAACAAATCCGGGCCGAATTCGTCCCGAATCGAGCCATCTGAGCGTGATCGCGCCCAGGCGGCACGTTCACGGCGCGTGATGCATGCGATCAGGCAATCCCCTTCAAGCATGATCGCGCGAGGCAGCTCGTCCGGAAACACGCGAATCATGCGATCAGGCAAGCCTCTTGCCGCCCGATCCGACCCTCTGTATGGCCGGCCGCATGATCCTCCTCCGCCATGGCCAGAGCGAGTTCAACCTGCATTTCGGCGCCACCCGCCGCGATCCCGGTATCATCGATCCGCGCCTCACCGGTCTCGGTCACACCCAGGCCGAAGCAGCCGCCCAACACCTGTTGGGGCAAGGGATCCAGCGCATTATCGTCTCACCCTACACCCGCGCCCTGCAGACCGCCGGCCCCGTCGCCGCCGCGCTGGGGCTGCCGCTGATCATCGACCCGATCGTCCGCGAACGCTTCGCCTTCGCCTGCGATATCGGGACACCCCGCGCCGGCCTGGAACGCGACTGGCCAACCCACGACTTCTCCCGCATCGAAGACATCTGGTGGCCGGCCGAGGAAGAACCCGAGCACGCCATCGTCGATCGCGCCGCCCGCTTTCGCACCACCCTGGCCGGGCGCCACGATTGGGCGAATACCCTGGTCATCAGCCATTGGGGGTTCATCCTCAGCCTGACCGGGCAGAGCATCGCCAACGGCCAATGGCTCCGCTGCGACCCAACCGACCCACCACCCGCAAGCCTGGTCTGGCGCGCATGACATGTCGAAAAATCCCTAAAGCGGTGGCAATCACGGAACAACCATGCTACCCGGCGCGCCTCATCGAACGCCCCATCCTCGAGCACCGAGAGCGGCGCGGCATTTAGAACGGAGCCCGTAATGTCCGAGACCACTCCATCCCCGCAGCCCACCGGTCAGCCGGTCCAGCCGCTGGTGGTCAACATCCAGTATGTGAAGGACCTGTCCTTTGAGGTCCCGGGTGCGCCGCAGATCTTCAGCCAGCTCAAGGCACAGCCGCAGGTCAGCATCAACCTCGATGTCCAGGCCCGCCGCGTTCAGGAAGGTCAGAGCGTCTTCGAGGTCGCGATCGTCATCCGCGCCGAGGCCCACGACACCACAGCCCAGACCAACGGCCAGGCCGCGAGTCCGTCGCCGACCGTGTTCGTCGCCGAACTGACCTATGCCGGCGTCTTCACCTTGAACGGCCTGCCCGACAACGCGATCGAGCCGGTGCTGCTGGTGGAATGCCCGCGCATCCTGTTCCCGTTCGCCCGCAACATTCTGTCCGACGTGACGCGTGACGGCGGCTTCCCGCCGGTGCTGCTGCAGCCGATCGATTTCGTGGCGCTCTGGCAGTCCCGCCGCAACCAGGCCGGCGCCACCACGCCCGTCGTCGCCTGATCGTCACCGCCCTCGCGCATCAAGATCCCCCGGCGACACAGCGTCGACCCGGGGGATCAACCGCCGCCCCGTCCCGGCACTGCAAGTCGTCCCGGCACCGCAGGTCGTCCCGGCACTGCAAGTCGTCCCGGCACTGCAAGTCGTGAGGAACAGCGGTCGCACAACCGCCGCCGCGGCGGCCTCATTTCCGCTCAAACGCCTGATCCGGAATGTCCACGGCGGCCGGTCCCCCTGCCTCGGGTGCCACTACGACATAGGAGGTACCGGGCGATTTGAGCACCGCCTCCATCCGCCGCGCCCGCATCCCCGCCGCGAACGAGTTGCAGGCTCGGCTCCACAGCTCACCGATGGCGAACTCCGTAAAGTACGACCCGTCCGGCAGCCCATCGAAAATGGCATGGCCGCCAGGCCCGAGAAACGCCGACAAGGCGACCGCCCCCGTCTCATCCCGCAGCTTCACCACCGCGGGCTGCACCGCTCGGTTTTCCATCTCGATGGTCCCGCCGCCAAACCCGCGGCGTTCCAGCAGCTCCCCGTCATACGGCGTCGGCCCGGCGTTATAGCCGCAGTAGGCCTGCCGAGCGGCGGCGGCGTTGCCAGGGGTCAGGTGGTCGGCACTGATGAAGCCGTTGGCATGATCGTTCACCAGGACCTCCAGCATCCCGTTCTGGCGGATCAGCCGAACCGCCTGCACCGAGCTGAACAGCGGCAGCTGCCCCAGCGGAACCAAGGTGTTGAGCGCGGGGTCCTGACGCCACAACATGGCTGGCCCGGCGGCGGGTACGACGTAGAAGTTCGGCACGCCGCCCAATCGCACCGGCATTGGGCCGTACAGCACCGCCTGGTGTGCGCTCGGCGAAAGCGGTGCGACAATCGCGGCGTTCGGCCTTATCTCATCGCGAGCCACCTGAGGCGGCACCAGCAGCAGATGCGCCACGGCCTCATAGACGCACAGGCACAGGAAGGCAGCCAATCCGACCCAGATCGCCACCGGGCTATCGAACAGTCGTCGTTGCCGATGCGTGGCGTTCGTTTCCGGATAGACCGGCTTTGGGTTGGTCGGCTTTCGTACGGCAAATGTCTCGTAATCAAACCTATCCAGCACGATTTCCCGGGCTTTGCGGTCGTACGCCGCGCGCCGATCCTGGTTCGCCAGCACGTCGTACGCCTGCTTTACGGCGACGAAGGCCCCCGCGTTCCCGGTCTTCGGTACGTCGGGGTGCAACAATCTGGCCTTGGCGCGAAACGCCCTGACGACATCCGCACGGGTTGCCGCCGGCTCCACGCCAAGACGGTCGTAGTAGCCGTCGGGGTCCAGTCTTGTTCGGGGTGGCAGCATGAAGATTAAATGCTAGGTCCGGCGAGGCGTGCCGATCCGGGCACGGGGGAAACGACGGTGCCTATAGCAGAACAATCGGGCACCTGCCGATCAGTTTAGGGAGTATGCGTGACGACAGGACAAAGAAGCGCCCTCCGCTGGGTGGCGCTGGTCGTGCTGCTGGCTGGCGGCTTCATGCCGCCGCTGGACTTCTTCATCGTCAACGTAGCCCTTTCCTCGATCCATGAGAGTCTGGGCGCGACTCCGGCGGAACTGCAACTGGTGGTCTCGGGCTATGCCTGCGGCTACGGCGTTTTCCTGATCACCGGTGGCCGTCTTGGCGACCTGTATGGACGCAAACGCTGCTTCCTGATTGGCATGGCGGGCTTCTCGCTGGCAAGCCTGGGGTGCGGCATCGCAACGTCGCCGACCCATCTGGTGATCGCCCGTATCGTCCAGGGATCGGCGGCGGCGGTACTGCTGCCTCAGGTCCTGGGGTCGATCCGAGCGCTGTTCCCCAACGAGCGTGAACTGGCGCGCGCCATGAGCGCCTATGGCATCATGATGGGCATGGCCGCCGCAATCGGCCAGTTCAGCGGCGGTGCGCTGATCCAGTGGAACCCGGCGGACCTGGGGTGGCGGGCGATCTTCCTGCTGCCCCTGCCGATCTGCGCCGTGACCCTGGTGCTGGGTTGGAAGGCCGTGCCCGAGACCGGGGGCGGTCGCGACGTCCGCCTGGACCTTGGCGGCGCGGCGCTGATCTCGCTGACCCTGGCCGCCATCGTCGTGCCGTTGTCCGAGGGCCGGGAGCAAGGCTGGCCGGCGTGGGTGTTCGCCAGCCTGACCTGCGTGCCGTTCCTGGCCGCCGGGTTCTTTTGGTACGAGGCTCGGCTGAGCCGAACCGGCGGCATGCCGCTGGTGGATTTCGCGCTGCTGCGGATCCCCAGCTTCCGGCGAGGTGTGCTGGTCGCGGCGTTGTTCTTCTTCACCACCAGCTTCTACCTGCTGTTCGGACTGTATCAGCAGGAGGGCCGCGGGATGCCGCCGCTGCAAGTGGGTCTGGCCATCGTCCCGTATGGTGTCGGCTTGTTCGCCGGCCCCCTGATCAGCGCGCCGCTGGTCAGATTGCGGCCGCGGCTGCTGTCGATCGGGATGGGCATCCAGGTCACCTTCTATGCCCTGATCGGCCTGCTGGTGGCGATGGGGATCGATGGTATGCCGCTGACCGCCGCGGTTTTCCTCGCGGGTCTCGGTCAAGGCGTCGCTTTCCCGCGCCTGTTCGCGACGGTGTTGGGTGACGTGCCCTCGGCTCAGGGCGGAGTCGCCGCCGGTATCACCAACTCCGCGATGCAGATCGGCGCGGCGGTCAGCGTCGCCGCCGTTGGAAGCCTGTTCTTCACGGTTCTCGGCGGCGGGATGGGGGAGCGTGCGTACGCCCATGCGTTTTCGGTGGCGCAATGGGCCGCGACAGCCGGCCTGTTCCTTGCTATGCTGATCGCGCTACCACCTCGACGGTCGTCCGCCAATCCGATTTAACAATCAGCTGCATACTTGCGGCATAAGCACGTGAATGAGTATGGAACGTCGCATGCGAACCACTCCCTCCAACCCGCGCCTTATCGGCTCCGCCGTGCTCGGTGGCACCCTGATCCTGCTGGGCGGCTGCAGCAGCGACAAGCTGATGCGCACCTTCGGCCTGACCCGCGACGCGCCGGACGAAT
>JAQGHW010000863.1 GCA_028291505.1 Rhodopila sp.
TCGCGGTACGATCTTGGTCGATGGCGCGGCGATGACCGGCCCACGTACCAGCATCGGTGTGATGTTCCAGGAAAGTACCTTGCTGCCCTGGAAAACCGTGCTCGACAACGTCATGTTTCCGATCGAGCTGCTGCATCGCCCGCGTAAGGAAAGTCTGGCGCGGGCGCGCGACCTGTTGAACCTGGTTGGCCTGTCCGGGTTCGAGAACCACAAACCGCACCAGTTGTCCGGAGGCATGCGTCAGCGCGCGGCGATTTGCCGAGCACTGGTTTACGATCCGGATATTCTGCTGATGGATGAACCGTTCTCGGCGCTCGACGCAATCACGCGCGACGAAATGAACGACGCCCTGTTGGATATCTGGACGCGATATACGAAGACCGCTTTGTTTGTCACACATTCGATCCGGGAAGCAGTGTATCTCGCGGATCGGGTCCTGGTGATGAACCGCCGCCCGGCAACCGTGGTCGCTGACGTCCCGATTCCGCTAGGTCGGCCGCGTGATCCGTCGATGGGCGAAACGAAACTGTTCAACGAACTTTGCGGCGACCTACGCGGCATGATCGAGCATTCGCATCGTGCGGCCAGGGGAGTGCCGGCAATTGCCTAGCGCCGCCACCCCATCGCGTGAGCGGGCACTGACTTTGATCCTGCCGACAATGACGGCGATCGTGGTGCTTGGTTTTTGGCAGCTCCTTGCGAAACATTGGTCGATCCCGGCGGTGATTCTGCCAGCACCCAGCGACGTGTGGCAGCAACTTGTCGCGGCATGGCGGGAGTTGGGGTACCAGGCTTGCTTTACCGGGGCCGAGGCTGTTGTTGCCTGCTTGCTGTCCGGCGTTCTAGGTGCGCTGGTGGCAGCGATGCTGGCGTCGTCACGGTTCTTGCGGGACATGCTGTATCCCAATCTGGTCGCGTTCCAGCTTATTCCGAAGATTGCCCTGGCACCTTTGTTCGTCATCTGGCTAGGAATCGACTCCCCGTCCCGGCTGGTGTTTTCAACTTTCATCAGCTTCTTCCCGGTGGCGATCGGCGCGTTGACGGGCCTGTTGGGCACCAATCCGAACGCTATCCGATTGTGCCAGTCCCTGACTGCCAGCAAGTCGCAGATCTTCCGCCACGTACAGGTGCCCTACGCGTTGCCGTTCTTCTTCAGTGGCATGAAGGTGGCGTCGACCTTGTCGGTGATCGGCATCATCGTCGGCGAGTTCATTTCGTCGAAGCACGGACTTGGCTCCTATATCCTGTTGGCCGGGTCGCGGGCAGAAACGCCGCGTATCTTCGCTGCGCTGGTGGTATTGTGCGCGATCGGGTTGGCCCTGTACGGCATCATCGCCTGGTGCGAGTTGTGCATGCAAAAGGCTTGGCGTGGATGATCTTTTCAATCATGGAGGCAACGCGATGAGTTCCACACTATCCGCCCTGCCCAGCGCCTACGACCTGGTCCTGAAGGGTGCTCGGGTGATCGACCCAGCCAATGGCACAGACGCGATCCTGGAGGTCGCCGTCGCCGGTGGAAAGATCGCCGGTGTTGGGCCGGACCTGCCCTGCCCCGTCGGTGCTACGCGGCTCGATCTGGCCGGTGCGATCGTGACGCCGGGACTGATCGATACGCACGCACATATTTATGAGCATGTGACTGGTGATTTCGGTCTGAACGCCGACCTGGTCGGGGTACGCGGTGGCGTAACGACCGTGGTGGATCAGGGTGGCCCTTCAGCCTTGACCTTCAACGGCTTCAAGCAGTACGTGGTCGAGCCGTCGCAAAGCCGGGTACTTTGTTTCATCTCCACCTATCTGGCCGGCGGTCTGCTCGGGCATCGCTACGTCGATCTATACGGCCCGACCGGAATCAATGTCGCGGCGATCGTCAAGACCGCGCGAGAAAACCCAGCACTGATCAAGGGGATCAAGGCACATGCGGAGCCGGGCGGATTTTCCCGCTGGGGACTGGAATCGCTGAAGCTGGCCAAGCAGGCGGGGCGAGAACTCGGGCTTCCGGTCTATGTCCATCTGGGTACGTTATGGCCGCAGAAGGAAGGCGTCAGTGTCGATCCGCAGGCGATCATTGAGCAAGTCGTTCCGCTTCTGGATAAAGACGACGTGCTGGCGCATCCGTTCACGCGCTATCCGTCAGGATTCGTCAACGCCGATGGCACCATTCACCCGCTGGTCTACGAAGCGCTGGCGAAAGGCGTCACCCTCGACGTCGGTCGCGGTGCGCATTTCAGCTTCGACAACGCCCGCGCGGTGATCGCGGCCGGCATCCTGCCGACCACGCTGGGGGCCGATCTGCACGGCTACAACATCAAGTTTCCTGACGGGGGCCGCTGGTATCGCGGCATGTTCACCGATACCGCCGAGATGGAGCCGCCGGAGGATGCGTCACTGCCGTTTTCCACGCCGTACGGTCTGCATCATGCCATGAGCGAACTGATGGCGCTTGGTGTGACCCTGCCTCAGGTCGTTGCGATGGCGACGTCGCACGCGGCCAAACTGTTACGGATGGAAGACCGGATCGGCGCGCTGAAAGTGGGAATGGATGCCGATATCTCCGTGTTCCGGGTGCTGGAGGGCGAGTGGACGTTGCGTGACTCGAACGGCGTCGAGGTCGTCACCCACCAGATCCTGCATCCCGAACGTGTCGTGCGTGCGGGCAAAGTAATCAACACGGACAGCCCGTTGCTGCCCGATCTCGCACAGCTCGCCGCGTGATGTCGAAGTTTACACTGACCCGCCGAGCAGCGGTGGCCGGCGGGGTGGTGGCGGCGGGACTGGCCCGGCCGGCGATCGCGCAGCAGCGCGCGGTCAAGTTTACGCTGCCCTGGCTCGCCGAGGGAAACTACATTTACCTGATCGGCGGCAAGCAGAAGGGCATTTTTGCGAAGCACGGTATCGACATCGATATCAGCCGCGGCTTTGGGTCGCTTGCCGCGGGACAGGCGATCGCGTCCGGCCAGTTCGAGTTCGGCACCATGATCACTACCCCAATCATCCTGCTGGTCGCCAAAGGCCTGCCATTGGTATCATTGGCAACCATGGATTACGATGCCGGAATGGGCGTGGGCGTGCTGGGTGACAGCCCGATCACCAGCCCAGCCATGCTCGCCGGCAAGAAAATCGGCGATGTCCCGACATCGGCCGAATTCCCTTTCTTCCCAGCGTTCGCCAAGAAAGCCGGATTCAGCACTGACGGCGTGCAGTTCGTCAACACCGACAACAAAGTCCTGGAGCGCATTCTGGCGGAGAAGCAGGTCGATGCGATGACCGGCATCGCATCGTCCAGCTTGCCGATCTTCATTTCGAAAAATATTCCGGTCCGCTGGATGCTTTACTCGTCAGCCGGCCTGCCATCTTACGGCACCGGGCTGACCACGACGCAGGCAACGCTCGCCAAGGAGCGCGCCCTGTGTGAGGCGATGACCCAGGCCGCCTGCGAGTGCCTTGCCTATTCGCTGAACGAACCAGAAGAAGCGACGTCGCTATTCCTTAAGGCGATGCCGGAGTTGGCGCTGAACCCGGGTTCGAAGGAGTTCCTGCGCATCGGCATGGGCCTGCACGACTATGTCGTCGCCAAACCCGAAGCCAAGCAGCACGGCCTGGGCTACAGCGACACCGAAACACTGGGCAGGATGGTGGATCTGGTGATGCAGTACGTTGCGTCTCCCGAAATGAAACGGCCCCCGGTCGAGACCTGGTACCAGCCCGATTTCGGCGGCAAGGTGACGCTGTCGCCCGCGCAATGGAGTGCGGTCGATGGCCGCGTGGCCGAATTCGGCAAACTGTTGGCCTGAGCGATGAGCGCCTCGACCCAGCGCCTGCTTCTCACCGCCGTCCGGATGCCGACGGTAACCGGTATCGCGTGGCGGCCGGTGTTGTTGCCCGTGTCGTTCGCCGCCTTGGTACTGCTGGCGTGGCAAGAACTGACAGTCCACCTGCATGTATCGTCGATGCTGCTGGTGCCGCCGACAGCGATCTGGGACGTGCTGTCCCAATACTGGCCGATCCTGTTCGCGCAGGCCTGGCCCACCCTGGTCAACACTGTCGTCGGCTTCCTGCTGGCCGCCGCCCTGGGGATCACCCTGGGCGGCGCAGTGGTCGTATCTCGCCGGATCGAGCAAGCCTTCTGGCCCCATATCTTAATGTTCCAATTGATACCAAAAGTCGCCGTAGCACCGCTGTTCATCATTTGGCTCGGTATGGGACCGAGTTCCCGCCTCGCGTTCGCGGTATTCCTGTCGTTCTTTCCGATCGCCGTTTCGGCTGCCACCGGCTTTCGCGCCGCCGATCGCACAGCGTTACGATTATGCCAGTCACTGACCGCCAGCACCTGGCAGACATTCCTGAATGTCCGCCTGCCCTACGCAATTCCACACATTTTCGCCGGACTGAAGGTCGGCGCCACAGTCGCGATCATCGGTGTGGTGATTGGGGAATTCGTGACGGCTCAGGAAGGCCTGGGCTACATCATCATGTTTGCCTCATCGGCAGCCCAGACAGCTTTGGTGTTCGCCGCGATCGTCTTGCTCTGCGGCATCGGCCTGATGCTGTACGGCGCGGTCGCGCTGGCAGAATGGTTCGTGCGGCGCTGGTATGGCGCGCCGATCAGCGTCGGCGGGTTCGAGTGACTTCGTTATGCCCAGCTGCCGCGGTCACCCCCGGATCGCCCGTGCTGGTTCGGCACAGCCCGACCGAGTCGGTTATTTTGTTGCGGCTGGCCGACGGTGCGCTGGCCGCCTGGCGTAACGTCTGCCCGCACATGGGCATCGAACTGGATTGGGAACCGCACCGGCTGCTATCGCGCAGTGGCCGATATCTGCAATGCACCGGGCACGGCGCCCTGTTCCAACCTGATAATGGTCTGTGTGTGCGCGGCCCATGCGCGGGAGAATCGCTGCGGCCGGTGCCGGTCCGCGTAGAGGACGACATGGTCGTGGTGGTTGAGTGACATAGGAGATCGCTTCATGCTGGTTGGCCTGCGTTCGCGTCGACAGATCGAGCCATTTTCCCTGCGCCAGCCCGCTACCTTGGCCGAGGCCCTCGCCCTGTACCGAGGGCCAGGGGCTAGCGCTCTGCTCGCCGGCGGAATCGACCTCATCGACTGGCTCAAGCACGGTCATGCGGTCGACCGGCTGATCCGGCTGGATGGGCTACCGGAACTGGCGGCAATTACTGGCGGTTCGGACCGGTTACGCATCGGCGCGATGGCTACCCATGCCGCGATTGGCGACAGCCCGCTGATCCGGGACGTGTTACCCGACCTGTCAACGCTCTGGAACAAGGTCGCTAACCCGAGGATTCGTTTCGCCGGCACGATTGGCGGCAATATCATGGCGAAACGGTCGGATTATGACGGCCCCCCCGCCCTGCTCGCTCTGGCAGCGGAGGCGGAGATCGCAACGGACGCAGGTACACAACGGATCGCACTCGACCGGATCAGTGATCTCGTCACCGCTTTTGTGGTTCCGGAGCCCACCAGCCAACGGCTGTTCGCCGACCGTTCATTACGCCCCGCGGTTTCGCTCTGGATCGGCATGACCGTGACCGGCGGCCAGGTCAGCGCGATGCGTGTGGCGGTTGGCATGGCGCACCCCACCGCGGTCTGCGTGACGCTGAACCCGAACGTTCCAGTTGCAGTGCTCGGCGGCCAGGCGGCGTCCATCGCCGAACAAGTGATGCGGCGCCTGCCGGAACCCATGTCGGACGGGCGTGCCAGCGCGTCGTATCGCCGGCGGATGGTGGGCGTGCTTACTCGCCGCATTCTGCTGCAGGCCGGAGAAGGCGCATGAACCGCAGCTTCATCGTCAACGGCGTGGCCCGTGAACTCATGGTGGCGGACAGCCAGACCCTTGCGGATATGTTGCGAGACCAACTCGGGCTGACAGGCTGCAAGGTCGGCTGCGACCAGGGTCTGTGCGGCGCCTGCACCGTGCTGATCGATGGCGTGCCTGTTGCTGCCTGCTCCTGCTTCGCATTCATGGTGGAAGGAGCTAAGATTGAAACGATCGAGGGCCTTGCGCCGCGTGGCCGGATCGATCCGGTGCAACAAGCTTTCCTGGAAACAGGCGCGGTGCAATGCGGCTTCTGCTCCGCCGGCCTGATACTGTCGGTTCACGCGCTGCTGCGGCAGGTTCCCGAACCGGACGATGCAACGATCAGCCATTGGCTGGAGGCACATGTCTGCCGCTGCACCGGCTACACCGCGATCCTGAACGCGGTGCGCCTGGCCGCTCGGCGCATGGCTCGGGTGACGGCGTGATGGACGGCATGCTTGTCCAGCAGTTCCCCTCGGTCGCTCGAGATCGAGTGACCGGACAAACAACCTATACCTTTGATGTAACGTTGCCCGGGATGCTGCACGGCAAGCTGCTGCGCAGTCCGCACGCCCACGCCCGCATCGTCCGCATCGACACCTCGGCCGCTCGCGCGATCCCCGGGGTGTCGGTGGTGCTGACCGGAGCGGACACGGCTGGCCTGGCCGATCCGTTCTACGGCGTTGCCCTGCGCGATCAGCCGGTGATCGCCACCGACCGGGTCAGATACGTCGGCGACACCGTTGCCGCGGTCGTTGCTTGCGACGAACAGACTGCCTTCCGCGCCGCCCAGGCGATCATGGTGGACTACGAGATCCTGCCGCCGCTGATGACCCCGCAGCAGGCGCTGGCAGCCGATGCGCCAGCATTGTTCGACCAACCGGCGGGGGGTGCCGTGCCGCCGACCGGCCATGGCTCCACCAACATCGCGGAGCCGGCGAAGAATGTGCTGTGCGAATATACCTTTGGCTATGGCGACGTGGACACAGCGCTGGCAGCATCGGCGGCAGTGTTCACCGACAGCTTTGGCTTTACCCGCATCCATCATTTCCACCTCGAACCCCACATCAATGTCGCGCGATGGACCGGCGACCGGCTGGAAATGTGGTCGTGCAACCAGGACCCATTCGTGATACGCGCCGACATCGCCCGCATCTTCGGCATCAAACTGCACGACGTTTGCCTGCACACTCCGGCCGTGGGCGGCGGCTTCGGCGGCAAGTCGTATTGCAAAATGGAGCCGCTCGTTGCGTTGATGGCGCGGGAGGCCAATGCGCCTGTTCGCCTCGGCTTGACGTTCGATGAAAGCATGCTGACCACGACCAAGCACGCGGCCATGTTGACACTCACCACGGGCGTCGATGCGACGGGCCGGCTGACCGCGCGACGGGCGGACATCGTGCTGGACGGCGGGGCCTACTCGGATGCGTCGGTCACCGTCGCGATCAAGGCCGGGTTCCGTATCGGCGGACCGTATCGCTGGGCTGCGATCGACAGCAAGGCGCGGATTGTGCGCACCACCACGGTGCCGGGCGGATCGTTCCGGGGTTTCGGGGGTACCCAGGCGTCGTGGGCGTCAGAGCGGCAGATCGACATGATCGCACGCCGCCAGGGCATCGATCCTTACGAATTCCGTATGCGCAACTTTCTGGCTGTGGACGAACCATTCGCACCCGGTGACAGCGGCATGGACAGCGACCTGCGCGCCGGATTGGCCCAGGCCGCGGACCTCCTCGGCACTCCGGAAGCGCGCCTGCCAGATCGAGGGCGGGGTTTCGCTGTAGGGCTGAAAGACGCAGGCGGAACCGGCAACCATGCCCAGGCGATCGTGAAGGTTACGCAGGGCGGCGAGGCAATGGTCAGCGCCGCGGTGGTGGATATTGGCCAAGGCGCCGGCGCCGCACTGTGCCGGATTGCCGCGGAGACACTGGGCATCGCGCCGGACAACTGCGTCTATGCCCGCATCGACACCGACCACACGCCGCCGGACAACGGCACCCATGTCAGCTGCGGAACGATAGTGACCGGTTCGGCGGTGGAGCAGGCAGCGCGGGAGGTGCGCCGTCAGATCGTCGATTTCGTTGCCACTCAATTGGGTTGTTCCCCGGACTCGGTCTTGTTGGACGGCTGGACCGCCCGCGTCGGCAATCACGTGCATCCTTTGGAACCGATGATCCGCGCCCACTACGGTGGCATCGGCTGGGAATTTATCGGACGAGGCTTCTACAAGGAACCATACGACATCGCTGCACCATTGCGGTCTCGTAACATGGCCTGGATGCCTTGCTGGTCGGCGGCCGAGGTCGAAGTGGATCGGGCAACCGGCCGCGTAACATTACACCGGCTGGTGGTTGGTGCTGATGCCGGCCGAGCGGTAAACTTGCAGGCATGCCATGGGCAGATCGAAGGTGCGGCAATCCAGGCGCTCAGTCAGGCGATGTTCGAGGAACTGCGTTACGATGGCCCCGACCCAGAGAATGCCACGCCTCGTGGTTACCGCGTCGCGCAGACACCGGACCTGCCGCTGGTGTTCAAGAGCTTCGTTGCGGAACACGGTCTCGGGCGAGGCCCCGGCAATCTCAAAGGTATTGGCGAGGCTGGCATTCTGGGTGTCGCCGCCGCCATCGCCAATGCGATCCAGGACGCGACGGGTGCGGTGCTGACCAGCCTGCCGTTCACGCCGGAAAGAGTCCTGGCGGCGCTGGACGCGATTGGAGAA
>JAQGHW010000875.1 GCA_028291505.1 Rhodopila sp.
TTCCCGCAACTGGGCAGACGACAGGCCATCAAGGTTTTCCGGTGGGCTCACACATAACTTGAATCCGAGTCGCCCGCGTCGCGGCAAGCAAATAATGCACCCATGCCCGGGGTTTTGCCCCTCTTACACGCGGACCAATGTCCGCAAAGGTCTACATTCTTCGACGCACGGGCTTTGGTGCCATTTCGGCTTGCGACCAGTTTTTACCCGGATCTTCAACTTACCCCAGGTCGGCGAAATCGGCGAGATCACCGGGCCTTTCGACCCCCATGACGTCAGTCGCCTGTCCCTCACCTTCAGCGTCAATTTTCACCAACCTCAAAACCCAGGCCACGCGTCCACCACTCCCGGTCAAAGAACAGGCGTGGAAATACCCCCTTGACGCTGACACCCCAAAAATTGCGGCAGTCCACCAAGGTCGGGGCGGTTTGCACCGAAAGTGAACCAGACCCTAAGAGCACTTAATGCGACATCAGCACGGGCAGGGTCATGTGCTGCAGCAGCTCACGGGTGACGCCCCCAAGTATAAGTTCCCGCAGGCGCGAATGACCGTAGCCGCCAACAACCAGCAGATCGGCGCTGACGTCGGCAGCGTAGTTAAGTAAAGCATCGGGCACCGAAATGCCGCTTGCCACCGTGTGCGCTTCGGCGCTAATTCCATGACGGTCGAGGTGGCGAGCAATGTCGGCGCCCGTGGCATCGCGATCGCTGGTCGCGGGTTTTCGTCCCATGGAATCCACCTCCAGAATGGTGACCGATGTGGCCTGGGCGAGCAGAGGTATAGCGTCGTTCACCGCTCGCGCCGCCTCACGGGTGTTATTCCAGCCAACGAGAATTTTCGTGCCCACCGTCTCAATACGACCGACATAGGGAATGACCAGGATCGGACGACCCGAGGTCATCAAAATGGCTTCGATGAGTTGGCGGCCTAATGGGGGCGGGTGGCGCGGATTAACCTGGCCGAGAATAACCAGATCAGCCTGCCGTGCTTGGCACACCACGCTCTCGCTCATGTCGTCGGTTGCCATGCGCCAAGTGCCCTGCAGACCGCTGGATCGGAGGCGCTCCCGGAATGCAGCCTCTATCTGCTCAGCCTTTTCGGCCACCTGCATATCCATTTCTCGATAGCCAACGGGGGGCACCACACCCCAGTTCTGCAACTGCGAGGCCGGCTGCGTGTCCACCTCTGGGTTGCCCCGGCGCGGCACGAAAGGCTTTGTCGGCATCAATAGGTCCAGCGCGGAGAGGCCGGTTAGATGAGCGTCGTGCTGCTGGGCGAGTGCAACAGCGATGGTCAGCCGGATCTCGCTGCGCGCGGACTCCTCAAGCACGACCGTAATATCACGCAAACCCTTCATTGTGTGGCACTCCTTGCTGCTGGCTGAATGCGTCGGTTACTGATGCAGGTTGGTAGTTCATGCATCTTGACCGCCAGTTCTTCGAATTCGTCAAGCTGCAGTTAACTCTTTCGCACCGGAAGTTGGTTGCCGTTGGTGGACGGGCGCGTTTGACGGCGCTGTTGCATGGATCGACGAGAAGGCGGCCCTATCTGAGTTCATTTGATCCGGACGGAGATCGGGCGTCCCAGCTCTTGCATCTGGTTCGAGACATGAACGGCGACGCCAACTTCGGTGGCACGACGCCCGTCCTTGCGGAAGCGTGACCCATCTCCGATACCTGCTTGTAGCGCCCGATGGCCGTCTCAACCCGGCTGCGCTTGGTGTAGCCCGACGCCTTCTGCCACCCGATCCTTCCCCGTTCGGCGATGCACTGGAGGTGGCGATCACGCTGTGTGGGCTCGGTCTCGGCCATCTCGCTCAACACTGCGGTGGCCCGTGGTGGCACGATGACCTCAGCATCAGGATCACGGTCGATCACGGTGCGGTAGACGTTGTCTTGATCATACGCGCCGTCGCCGGTGAACGAGGGCATGGGCCCTTCGACCTGGTCGAGCAATGGGCCTACCTGGGACGCATCATCGACATCGTTCGTCGTCAGCGTGGCGGCGACAATCTCGTCCGTGTCGGCGTCCGTGCCGATATGCAGCTTCCGCCATGATCGGCGTGTCTTCGTACCGTGTTTCTCGACCAGCCATTCACCGGCGCCGCAGAGCTTCAATCCGGTGCTGCCCACCAGCAGGTGCATGGGCTTGCTACCAGCGTCGCGGCCAGAGCGTGGTCGCGGCACCTCAAGCGTCTCTGCCCGCCGGCTGAGATTGGAGTGGTCGGGAACCGCCAGGATGAGCCCGAGAAGATTGATGATCGAGCCGATTAATCCTTCGGTCTGGGCAGAGCGAGCCGGAACACGGCCTTCAACGTCAGCGCTGTCAGGATCGCCAGCGGCGAACACCACGGTTGGCCGCCGCGGGTTGTCCGCGGTGCCGCCCGCCAGGCCACGATCGCTTCCTCGGTGAACCAGACCGTCAAGCTTCCACGCTGCCGCAGGCTCGCGTCGTAGGCCGCCCAATTCGTCACCTTGCGCTTCTGCCTTGGGATATGGTGGTGGCGGTCGACGTTGGCCTTGAACGGCATGGTAGATTCCGGATCAGGCGGGGGGCCGTCCTCCTATCCCAACCCGCCACCGACCCCAACGGCCGATCCATGCAACAGCGCCCCGTACGTCATGGCCAAGAGCGTTAAGTTCTCGGGCCCAGTGATATGAGCCGCCGCACGCTTCAAGCGCAATCTCAGTGGGGGGAAGCTCCCGGAAAAATATCGCCATCTGGGCACGACGGAGACTCGTTCGCAGTGCCACACGGCCGGTATCGTCGACGCAGTGTAACGTGAAGATCGCCTTGGATGTGTCGATGCCTATGCGCTTGATCTGGGACATGGATCGCTCCGATCTGGGTTGGTGACACCCCAATTCTGGCACTCGATGCCGGGGGGCCGTCCAACCCAACAGCTTCGCCCGATCCGGCCCTTACGCCGTCGTCGGAGATTGTCGATCAGCAATGGGGCGAGTTTCGCCTCCCAGTCGCGGACCGCTTCCTAACTGAATTCGATCCCCCGGATCCGGAACATCTCCGGCAGATCGCGGAGGCTCAGCTTTTAACGCAGACACCAGAACACCACGAGCGCGATGACATCGGACGGATACTGGGCCCGGTTGAGAATTCGGCCACTGCGCTCATTGAACTGCTTGCCACAAGCCCGGCAGCGGAACCGCCGGTAGCCCTGAGCCGTATGCTCCGGCCGTTCAGGAGTCTCCGCCGCGTCGCACGCCACGCACCGCATGTTTCGGATCCTCCCCCAGGAGCCAGATCATAGACCGACCGGGCTTCGCATTCCCACCCCGTCGTGGCGCCACGGATGACAGGACCAGTTTCGTCGCTTCGTCCTGCTATGTCTCTGATCGCCAGCGAGTTGGGATACGCGTCAGGGTGTAGAAGACCATTACTGACGTCGGTCTTGATCCAGGCCACGCGGAGGGTCGCCGGCCCGCCCCGGGCGCCACGCTTCACATGTCATAAAATGGTGGTGTGGCCGATCGGCATGCCCAGGCGGGCCAGCGCCCGAGTTCCACACAGAGTGAAGCAGAGCCGAATTCGCGGCAGCATGACAGCCGACCACCGATCCCGCAGCAAAGCCCCGCCAGACCGTCACCGTTCCGACACGTTCCAGAATCGTGCTAGCTTTGCCACACAGCCCGGCCTCCGCTATGGTCGGCCGGATCGGCTCTGATTCAAGATCGCCGCGTTCACCAGGAGACCGCCTATGGTCGGTACAATCTCGACCACGATCACCAACTCCTACACGCTCAAGTACGCCCAGACCACGATCACCAACACCGGCAAGGTACTGTCGGGCAACACTGCCAACTGCGCGATCTACAACTACGGCACCACCTTCCGGACACTGACGAACTTCGGCAGCATCATTAGTACAGGATTTGGCGCCGGGGTAATCGAGCAAACTGGCATCGTCCTGAACGAGGCCGGCGCCCTGATAAGCGATACAGGGTCCGGCTATGGCGTCAGCCTGTCTGGCTACCTCCACTCGCATCCACCGACCATTCTTCAGCATCCGACGCTGATCAATGCGGGGACGATCAGCTCGAGCGGGAACGGCTTCGGCAGCGGCGTTGGTGTCGCCACCAACGGCTACATCCTGAACCAGCAATCTGGCACGATCTCGGGCGCCTTGAACGGGGTCACCTTCGGCGACTATCCGATTTCGAACTCGATTTTCTCGTCGGGAACGGTCGTCAACGACGGGACAATCTTCAGTAAAGGAGGCCTGTCCGGCATCGCGTTCCTGAAGGGCATCAGCGGAACGGTCGT
>JAQGHW010000891.1 GCA_028291505.1 Rhodopila sp.
CTGACGTGCTTCATCGGCCCGTAGCGCGTGCCGCTTTCGGTCACGTCCTCCTTCACGATCGTGGTGTTGCCGACCATGCGGCTGATCCACTCGGCCGATTCCCATTCGTTCGGCGCATAGACGATCCGGATATGGCAGTTCGCGGTGATGCTTTGATGCTGCCCATAGGCGCCGAACATCTGCTCGCGGTTCTGGGCCGCGAGGAATGCCTTGATGCCGTAGCCCGCGCATTTCGGCAGCGCATCCTGGATGATCTGCAGCTTCCCGAGCGAGGGGAACTCGTCGAGCATCATCAGCATCCGGTGCTGGTGCGGCGGCAGCGGCTGTCCGTTCTCGTATTTCAGTTCCACGCCCATCAACTGACGCATCGCCATCGTCAGCAGCAGTCGGATCAACGGACGCAACCGTTCCTTGTCGCCGCCACGGGTGACCACGTACAGCGATACCGGCCGCGCGTGGTTCATCAGGTCCATGATGCGGAAGTCGCTGCACCTGGTGTTCGCCGTGATGATCGGGTCCTTGACCAGCGTCAGATAGGTCTTGGCGCTGGACAGCACGCTGCCGCGCTCCTTTTCGGGGCGGTCGAGCTGGTCACGGCCCGCCGCCGCGACAACCGGATGCGTGCCGGTCGGCAGATGCCGGTTGGTCCGCATCGCTTCCCACAGAGCATCGGACCTCTCATTGGGGTCGGAGAGCGCGTAGGCGACATCGGCCAGGCTGCCCGTCTCGCCTCGCATCCGCGCCTTGTACATCACGTGCAGGATCACGGCGGCCAGCAGATCGAAGCTGGTCTTGCCCCAGTGATCCTTGCCCTCGATACCGTCGCCGTTCGGATCGCAGATCATCTGCGCGATGTTCTGCGCGTCGGCGACCTCGTAGGGCGTGCCAAGCCGGACTTCCTCGAGGAAGTTGAACCCGGCACTGTCTGCGACGGCACCCGGTTCCCAGCGGATGACGACCGCATCGGCGTGCCGGGCGCGCCAGCCGGCGGTGAGCTGCCAGAGCTCACCCTTCTCGTCATAAATGAGGCTGCTTTCTGGCCACGACAGTAGCGTCGGCAGGATGTTTCCCACGCCCTTGCCGCTCCGCGTGGGCGCAATGACGATGCAGTGTTCCGGCCCGTCATGGCGCAGGTAGTGGATGCGCCCCTTCGCGTCCGTCCAGCCGCCGATATAGACACCGGCAGACGGTTGTCCCGCATGGGGGAGCAGACCGGATTGCCTGATCTCCGGCTCGGACATGAAGCGTGCGGTCCCATGCACACCCTCGTGCCTGACTGGCTTGCGGCGTCGGCCGCCGGAGGCGATCAGCCCTGCGACCATCGCGAGACTGACCGTTCCCATTAGCGCCGCGTCCACGATGCCGAACGTCGCTTTCGCATGCGGCGCCCAGGGCGCCTCCATCCATGTGATCCAGGACCACGGGGCATAGACGTGGCGGAACCAGGGAGCCCCAAGGGCGGGATGGTACTGCACGCGCCACGCGACGAACTGCGTGGCTGCCGTGCTGAGCGCCAGGACGCCCGTAACGAGCGCCGTTGTCCCGAGCAGACGCTTTCGTGCGGGTGGTGCACGGCGTAAAGTATCGTTCATCGGCTGTGGCCCTGACCGCCGGAATATTCGATTTATCTTATATTTCGTAATCCCTTCCAGCGCCACGGTCAACGGCATTCGCGTGGCTTGCGACAGCGATTTTGCGTTGCCGCTCCAGACCGGCATCGGCGAAAGTGACATGCAGGCCGGAGGCGCCGGCGAGGTGCGCCGTAAGCTGCCGGAAGTTGTCGTTTCCTTGGACATTCAACGGTCGGCCATCGAAGCGATCTGCCGCCAACGTAAGAGCCAGGAACGTCGCGCCAGCCGTGACCTGGTTGACGCGCACCTGCCGTGCTTCGTCAGACACCAGGCCGCCGTCGTCAACGCGATACACTACTCGCCCATCGCGCCGTATCGCTGGCCGCAGATGCCGGTAGATGATGTGGCGGGCTTCGCCGGCATCGCTGGCTGCCAGCAGCTCTGTCTCCACCCGTTCACGCCGCTGCTGGCGGGCGCGCAAGGCGGTCAATGCAGCCTCGTTGCCGCTTGCCGCCTCCGCTTCCAGAAAGCCTCGCCAGTTCGGGATGGTATGGCGGGCACGGAGCTGCCGTCGTTCTTCGGCCTCGCGCTGCTTTCGTTCGGTATGATCGCGGGTTCGCTGTTCAGCGATGTGGCGGAAACTGTCGCGGCGGAGGATGCCCCTCAGGCCGGTCAAGCGCTCTTGTCGCAGCCGGTCCCGATGGTGGTCGTGAAGCTGCTGGTCATACGCCAGGTGCAGCTCGCGGAGAGCTTTCACCGCCAGATCCTTGGCGGCCAGCGCGTCCGCCCGCTCGCGCTGGAACGCTGCGTAGAGCGGCCCGCTCCGGCCTGGTTTGGTATAACGGGCGCTTGACGCTGCCCCCGGCCCTACCCGCCCGGCCGATTCGAACGGTCCGAGCACGGCCGTCAGTGCCTGCATGGACAAGCCGCGGTCTACGTCGGACGCCTTCACTTGCAGCCGCCCGTCCTCGCGATGCCCGATGACGAGGCCCGCCCCGCGCGACTTGATCGCCAGATCGTAGACCGCGGCAACACGGTGCATCTCCGGCCAGCCCTTGCCGCTGTCGCGGGCGGCGAGCAGCGCCGCGGCGGCCTGCGTTCGTGCCCATGTCCCGAAGGACTGCCCGCCATGCTGGGCCTCGAAGTCGGCCGCCCTGCCCCGTACCCTGTGCGGATGCTGACCATCAACCTGCCGTGGATCAACAGTGTGCGGTTCCCGCGTCAGCCCGTGACGAATCTCCAGTTCGGCGCACGCCGCCTGCAACAGGTAGTGGTCCCGAACCGGCATGACGTTCCGGAACGTTACCGGATTGACTTTGTTGATGGCGACATGCAGGTGCCAGTTGTCGGTGTTCTGATGGACGGCTGACACGCGCTGATGTGCCTCGAAGCCGATCGCGGCGGAGAGCCGGTCTTCGATGTCCTCCATCTGCGCCCGGGTCGGCCTCTCGCCTTCCGGAAAGCTGACCACCAGGTGATAGTTTTTGTCGGACCGGCTCCTGGTGTTGTGCGCCTGGGTCGCCAGGATCTCTTTTACCGCCCAGCCCGGATCGTCCGCCTGGCAGTTGGTCACCCGTGCCCAGGCGACCTTCTCGCCTTCATGCGCGCTGTCCAGGATGTAGGCGTTCAGTCGCGTCCAGCTCGCCGGGTCCACCTCCACCCGCGCGTTGAGCACGTAGGCGCCGAGCCGGCCGAACCCAGCGCCCCCTTTCGGAGCCATGATTCGCTTCGCGATCAAACTCGGCCAACCACTTCAGCAAGCCGCCCCTGTAGATCGCCGATCCGGTCCAGCAGGCGGCGAACCTCGGCCTGTGACAACCCCTGCCCCGGCCGGTCCACCAGCCACAATTTCAGCAAACCCCCGAGCCGGCCCTGATCACCGTTCACCTTGGCCAGTTGCAGCACAGCGTCTTGATCGAACACGGAGCGGATGGGCTGTGCCAGGCCCGCGGTACGCAGATACGCGGAC
>JAQGHW010000901.1 GCA_028291505.1 Rhodopila sp.
CAGGCTGTGCAAAAGGTCCGAGATCATGGCTGGGTTCGGACCACACGGCGTCAAGGCTTTACCGGGGGCCAGTTCAGATATCAGTGGGAGGCCGGTCGATGGGAGGCTGGGCAACCCGGCTCCGCGCGCGACGCTGATTTGAATCACGCCGATCACGCTAATCAACCGCGAAGCCGTCCAGCAGGTCGTCGGCCAGCCGCTCCGACAGCATCGCCAAGGCCAGGTCGAGCCGCCGCAGCGCCTGTCCAGCCAGACCATCCGCGATCTCGGCCGCACCGTCGGGCGCGCTGCCACCTGACAGCATCGCGTTACCGCATCGGGGATCGGCAGGATCGTCAGCCGGTTACATTTCGGCACCCGCTTGGGGTCCCAATAGCCCGCAAAGCGCACGAATTCCACCCGTTCGCGCGGCACCACCTTGGTGACCATCCACGGGCCGGTGCCGGATGGCTGAGCCGCAAACTTGTTCCAGTCCCAGCCAACACGTCGAAGACCTGGCGTGGCAACTCACGGAGCGATAGCGCGGACGATCCTTCAGTAGGTATCGAACATCCGCCTTATCTCGTTGGTATCGGATGAAACCGTCAACGCCATCATCAGCAGGATGCGCGCCTTCTGCGGCGTCAGGCTGTCGGCGGCGACGAACCCTGCCTCCCGCAGCGCCACCTTGTCGTCGATCACCCGCCCGCTGCCGGACCGAGACGACTGCACCACCACGATGCCCGCCCTGGCCGCCTGCTTCAACGCCGCCTTCTGCGCTGGAGACGGCGATCCGGATGGAAACCCCGCCGAAACGATCCCTTTCGCGCCGGCGGCCACCGCTGCCTCCACGAACGTCGCATCCGCTCCCGCGTACGCCGGAACGATATCCACCCGCGGCAATTCGCTCAGTTCCGCCACATCGAATTCGGTCTCGGGCGCCGCAACTCGCAGCGGCCGGCGATAGAACTTCACCGAGTCCGCATCGGCGTAACCCAGCATCCCGAAATCCCGCGAAACGAAGGTCTGAACCCGGTAGTTCGACGTCTTTGCCACATCGCGCGCCGCGTTGATCTCGTCATTCAGCACGACCATCACGCCCATGCCCTTTGCCTGCGCCGATCCCGCCACCCGTGCACCGTTCAGCAGGTTGTTGCCCCCATCCGCACCCAACGCGGATGACGGCCGCATTGCCCCGACGACAACCACCGGCACTGGGACCTTCACGGCCAGATTCAGAAAATACGCTGTCTCCTCGAGCGTCGCCGTACCGTGCGTCACCACGATCCCAGCGACGGATGGATCATCCGCCACCGTCTTGTTTATGATCCGCAACAGCGCCAGCCAGTCCGACGGGCCGATTTCGGTGCTGCCGACATTCTTGTATCCAATCGGCACGACGTCCGCCACCCGCGCCAGTTCCGGAACGCCGGCAATCAGTTCGTCGACATGCATGAACCGGCCGGACGTGCCGTACTCGTAAAAATCCAGCCGATCCCGGCCAACACCCGAAATGGTCCCCCCGGTGCCGATAACCGCGATCCTTGGTAAGTTCGTCATCGGGTGCAGCTCCTGTCGGTCAGTACGCTATTTGTGCAATGCAGCGTAAATTCGAAGTCCCCGGTTGTCCACCGTCCATCAATCGCTCAACGGACAGTCATGGCACGCGCCGCGCGGACGGTTGGCAGGCAGACCATCGATCATGCGGCAGACGTTGGTGCAGGCGGCGAGCAGTTCCTGGAAATAGGCGTCCGGCGGCAGTCCTATAGCACCCGGGTTCTGGACGGTCTCATGCGTACCAGGAGGCCGTTTCGTTATTTCTGGCCAGTAGGCCGCCTTAACCGGCCATTAACAAATATCCGGTAAACGAGGCACGCATAGTAATTTCGGAGGCTATTGTCGTTGGCCCAACCGTCCGTGCCGAAGCCGTCACCGTTTCATCGTGTCCGCACCATGCTGCATACACAGCATGCAAAAACTGGTCGTATTGCTTCTCTCGGCCTCCTGGCCGTATTGGTAATTCTTCCAGGATTTGCGCTCTGGGGAGCAGCAGCGACATACAAGACGGGCGTCGCGGTTACCCACGCAATCGAGTTGAGCAATTCCTATGAACGGGCGCGTTTCGCCGTAGGCGAAGAGGAATCGCTGGAGCGGAAATATCGCCTCGATCCCGACAATGAGGTGCGGACCCGCCATCGTGATGCCGGAACGACCGTGGCCGAAGCGCTACGGCAAGCCGCCGCAATGGACACTCCCACGAACATCCAGGTCATTGATGAGGTTCTTGCCCAACACGAGCAATACCTCCTGGCGATCAACCACATGTTTGCTGCGGTCGACGCCAACGATGCCGCAGCCGCCAGTGCCATCGACGAAAGCGAAATCGATCCTCGTTTCGATAAGATGCAATCTCTGGTCGCGGGAACCGCTAATCTCCACCGCGCCGACGCTGCTGATCACCTTACAGCCCTAAGCGCCATTCAGACGAGGGTGCTGATCACAACACCAATCGCATTTTCGTTGGGAGTGCTGCTGGCAATCTTTTTCTGGAGATTGCTGCTCGCCTACCAGCGCGATGCGGAGGCGGCCCTCGCCCGAGAAGCGTCCAACATCCGCACCAGCGAACGGCGCTTCCGTGGTCTGGTAGCGAACGCCTCAGACTTGATCCTAATCTGCGCGCGCCCCGGCACCATCACGTATCAGAGCCCGGCCGCAAAGGCGACGTGGGGCTATCAGGAAGCCGAACTGCTGGATAAACCCTTTGTGGACCTCACCCATTCAGACGACCAGCCCGCGTGGCGGAGTCTTTGGGAGCAGATGCAGCATGCCGCAGTAGATTCCACTGACGGAATTGGTCGAACAATCGAACTGCGATTGCGCGACAGCGGCGGTAACTGGCGGTATGCGGAGGTATTGATAACAAGCCTCCTGCACGACCCGGCCGTGAATGGTTTTGTGGTAACAATTCGGGATGTCACCGAACGCAAGGCATTCGAGCAGCAGTTGACACGGCAGGCTTTCTACGATGCCCTTACTGGACTTCCGAACCGTGTTCTGTTCCGCGACCGCCTCGAACAAGCGCTGGTGCGCGCCGGCAGACGCAAGGACGCAGTTGGGTTGTTATTCCTCGATCTCGACAATTTCAAGCTGATCAACGACAGTCTGGGCCATCAAGTCGGCGATAAGTTGCTCGTTGAGGCAGCGGCGCGGCTCCGAGCCTGTGTCCGCAATCAGGACACCGTCGCACGTCTCGGCGGGGACGAATTTGTCGTCGTTCTTGAGTTGCTGGCCGGAGAAGAAGACGCATTGCCTGCGGCGAAGGCTATTGTGCATCAATTCAGCCGGCCGTTCATATTGGATGATCGCGAGGTTGTTGTATCTGTCAGCATAGGCATCGCCGTCAGCACCGCCGGCCAGGAACATGCCGATAACCTGCTGCGAAACGCCGACGTGGCAATGTATCGGGCAAAGAGCGACGGACGGGCGCGCTGCGTGGTGTTTGACCCCAGCATGCACACCGACTCATTGGTCCGCCTTGAACTCGAAAACGATCTGCGGCGTGCCCTCCAACATGACGAGTTGCGCGTCCACTACCAGCCGATTATCACGATGAGCACGGGAAAAATCACCGAGGTCGAGGCACTGGTTCGGTGGCAGCATCCGACACGTGGTTTGGTGTTTCCAAACGAGTTCATACCGGTTGCCGAAACTACCGGCTTGATCATCCCTCTTGGGCTTTGGGTGTTGGAAGAAGCTTGCCGGCAGGTCGCCGCTTGGCACGGCCAATTCCCTACCGAACCGCCTCTGATACTCAGCGTTAACCTGTCGCCGCGCCAGTTTCAGCAACCTTCCATTGTAGCAGACGTGGCTCAGGCTCTAGAGGAATCCGGGTTTCCTGCCAGTTGTCTCAAGCTGGAGATCACCGAAGGGATCATCATGCAGGATGTCGAGGCCACGATTCGCACACTGTGGGAGTTAAAGGGTCTTGGCCTTCAGATCGCGGTAGACGATTTCGGGACTGGCTATTCCTCACTGTCGTATCTCAAGCGTCTGCCGCTCGACGTTCTGAAGATCGACCGATCATTTGTAAGCGGTATTGGTCACAATCAGGAGGACACTGCCATCGTCCATGCCATCATGGCGATGGCCAAGTCGCTAAATTTCAAGGTGACGGGCGAGGGTATCGAGACGGCCGAACAATCAGCCCTACTCGGCCAGTGGGGCTGTGACTGCGGCCAGGGCTATCTATTCAGCAAACCACTTGATAGCGTCAAAGCGGGTGCATTGCTTGAAGCAGCCGCACACTCACGACCCGACGTCGAACCGGTCGTGACACCGGGTAACGCCATAGAGCGTGATATGATTGCTGCCAGCGCTGTCTAGCTCTTAGCGGCGAGGTGGTCCCTGAAATTCGGAAAGGGGTTTAAGCTCGGTTTGCTCCTGAGAGGCGCTGGTGCACTCCGAAGGTCCGTAGAGGATGGTAGGGTGCCCCACCCTCGCTCAGGCCGCCCGATCTCCGACCGGATCAAATGAACTTAGACGGGGTTGCGTCTGCTGCGACCTTCTCGTCGATCCATGCACCAGCGCCCGTGCTCACTACAAACGGACACCGAATTTACCCACCCCACGCGACGGGTTCGGCAACGCCCGATAAACGGTGTTGCGCGAAACGTGAAGGCGACGGGCGGTCTCGCTGATGTTGCCTGCGGTCTCATGGTAGACCGCACGGATACGCTCATGCTGCATCTCCCGGAGCGGTCGTTCCGGCGGCACATCTGTCGTCCGGGCGCCCAGCCCGATGATGGTTTCGGCATTGATCACCCCCGCCGTAGCCAGCAGCGTGAGGCGCGTCAGCATCGCCCGCAATTCTCGGATGTTGCCGAACCAGGGCAATCGCCGCAGCCCCACAATCGCGGTGTCATCGATTCGCCAGTTCGGCGCTACGCTATGCAGCACGTGACGCACGATCAAGGCGAAATCCGCACGGGCGCGCAGGGGCGGCAGCACGATCTCGACTGTATTCAGGCGATAGAACAGGTCAGCGCGGAAACGACCGGCCGCCATCGCCTGGCCCAGCTCGACGTTCGTCGCCGTCACCAGCAGCACATCCGCCTGCCGCGGGCGTCCACCGCCTACCGGGCGCACCGCCCAGTCGTCCAGCAGCCGCAGCAACACGGTTTGCAGCGGCGGTCTCATTTCGCCGATTTCGTCGAGGAACAGCGTGCCACCATCAGCCTCGAGGACAAGGCCTGGCGCGCCGCCGCGTCGCGCACCCGTAAATGCGCCCTCGGCATGGCCAAACAGTTCGGCTTCGGCGAGGCTTTCCGGAAGCGCCGCGCAATTGACCGGAATGAACGCGCCGGTCCGGCCACTTGCCGCGTGTGCGTGGCGCGCAAACTGTTCCTTGCCAGTACCGGTCTCGCCTTGCAGCAGGATCGGCAGCTTGCGCCGAGCGGCGCTCTCAAGTTGATGGAGCGACGCTGCCACCGCCGGGTCTTCCGCCACAAAGCCCGGGCGTGGCGCGGAAGGAGAAGCGGTGACTGTGGTCACCGGTACCGGGCGAACGACGCGCACGTTCTCGAGCCTGGCGGCGAAGACGCTGCCGACCCGGTCCTCCAGCCATGTCGTTTCGTTGTTGCGGCTTGCGTGCAGCAGGTCCTCGAACCGGGTGCGGAACAGTTCTTCCAGGCGCCGTCCGCGCGCGACGGGCAGGCCCTGCAGCAGGAAGCGCGCCTGCATGTTGACGCCCAGCAGCATGCCTCCCGGATCGACTGCGAGCAGCCCGGCGCTGAGCGTGTGCAGATATTCCGCCCGGCTGTGCAGCGCGATCAGCACGTCGGTACGGTGACATTCGCGAAACAAGCCATTCTCGATCTGCGTCGCCGCCATCGAAACGAGTGCCCCCGTGTGCTGTTGCCGCGAACGGCAATCGGAGGAGGCGTCCAGCACCCCCGCCAGCGCGCCTTCGGCATCGAACACCGGGGCGGCGGTGCAGGTCAACGTGCCGAACTGGGCAAAGAAGTGCTCCGCGCCATGCACCATGATCGGCTTGCCGGTTTGCACGACGGTTCCGAGTGCGTTGGTGCCGCAGCTTGTCTCGGTCCACACAGTGCCCGGGCGGATGCTGCTGGCACCCGCGGTCTCGCTGAAACTCTGGTCGGTGACGGCGTCCAGCAGGATGCCGTCAGCGCCGGCGAAGGCAACCATGAAATTGCTGCCGGCGATCTGGTGATACAGATTGTCCATCTCGCAAAGGGCGAGGCGTCGCAGCAGGTCGCGCCGCTGACGGGCTTCACGCAAGGTCGTTTCGTCTACGACCACTCGCGGCGGTGGTTTTCGCGGGTCTAGCCCGGCCGCGAGGCACCTTGTCCAGCTTTCCGCGATCGGCGCCGGCAACAGGTCGGCCGCCGCCATGCCGCGCCGTTCGAGAACCGCGCGGGCGCGAGATAGACGATCCTCCGTCGAAAGCAGCATCCGGCTCTCCCTGATATTGCTGTCGGTATATTCCGACTTTCTTGGACTTCGACGTAAACCATATTCTGCTATCGCTTCCAGGGCAATTTGTCGAGTGTTCAGAAACGGAACACCTGTGCCACGCAGACTGTTCCGGCGTGGAACAACAGGCCCGGCGTGTTTTCAAAAGCTTAGGTAATAACAGCAGGATACGATCTGGCACGGTGCTTGCCTCATACGTTCGGTGCCGCGAAGACGGCACGACACGCGAGGGAGGGCGCAGGCAATGAAAGCAGCCGTGCTGCATAGGTACGACGAATCACTCAGCGGCACCGAATTCGTGCGCTATGAGGACGTCCCCGATCCGCGCATCGAGAAACCTACCGATGTTATCGTGCGCATCGGCGGCGCCGGCGTGTGCCGCACGGACCTGCACATCGTCGAAGGCATCTGGCGCAGCAAGGTTGATGTCCAACTGCCTTACATCATGGGTCACGAAAACGCAGGCTGGGTCGAGGAAGTCGGCAAAGCCGTCGAAAGCGTCAAGGTCGGCGACGCCGTCATCTGCCATCCGCTTGTCACCAGCGGCCATTGTCTGGCATGCCGGCGCGGCGACGACATGCACGCGACGGACAGCCGGTTCCCTGGCATCAACGCCAACGGCGGATACGCGCAATACCTGGCGACCGGCGAGCGCAGTCTGATCAAGCTGCCTGCGTCACTCTTGCCGAAAGCGGTGGCGCCGTACACCGATGCGGGCCTGACGGCTTACCGAGCCGCGAAGAAAGCCTCACGCCACCTGTTGCCGGGTGAATATGTGGTCTGCATCGGCGCCGGCGGTCTTGGCCATATCGGCATCCAGGTCCTGGGCGCCCTGTGCGCCGCCGAGATCATCGTGGTCGATCGTTCTGACGTCGGACTCGGCCTCGCAAAGGAATGCGGCGCGCATCACGTGGTGAAAGCCGATGGCGGTGAGTTGGAAAGCGTCCTGGCGCTGACCGGAGGCCACGGCGCGGAGGCGGTGATCGACTTCGTGGGCGAGGGCAGCGCGGTGGCGCAAGGCATCGCGATGACCCGGAACGGCGGCTACTACTACATCGTCGGTTACGGCGGCAAAATCGATCTGCCAACGATCGACATGATCACGAGCGAAAAGACCATCGTCGGCAATCTGGTCGGTACCTACCCCGAACTCGTGGAACTGATGGCGCTTGCCGATCGTGGCCTCGTCAACCTGACCACGCGGGAATACCGCCTGAGCGAGGCCAATCAGGCGCTGCAGGATCTGCATCACGGCAAGATCAGGGGCCGTGCCGTGCTGGTGCCCTGATGCGCCGGCGGGTGGGAGCTCCTGCGGTGGCCCGGGACCGCGCCTCCGGGTCGCGGTTCAGGGATGGCGGGGGGCGGGAACTCGTCCCCGAACATGCGAGTCGACAATGACCGACGAAGACAAATCCAAGGACCGGTTCTTCGAGCGTGTTGGTGAGCTGGCCGAGGAGATGATCGCCGCCCATGGCAAGGAATTCACCATGGGCACGCTGATTCTGGCCGCCAGGTTCATTGTCGAGGGCAAATCGCTGGTGAAGCGCCCGGTCCAGGACGACCCGGCATGAGCGTCGCATCACGGGACATGTATCACACGGCACTGTCGCAAAATGCGACACTTTACTATGCTGCAACTGCGAAGCGCCTCGCCGTTTTGGCGGAACTGCACCATAGTCTAGCCATCACTCGCTGGCACGCCAATTGCTACTTGGTTATTCATTCAATCGAGGCTAGTCTTCGTGCCGAACCCGATTGATCGCCGGATCGGCGCTACCCGCCAAAGGGTAAGCCGCCGATAGAACTAGAAATCAAGAAGGGAGACCACAATGCCGGATGCTTTGACACTAAATAAGATCACCGCGCAGCGCGGTATCAGTATCGGTGAGGCCACACGGCGGATCGCCGATCTCGGCTGGACGCCAAGCTACGTTCAGCAGGCGATGACCTTTCCCACCGACTACAAGATAAAGAAGTCGCCGCGCGATCCGATGAAGCAGGTTCTCCGCTCGTATTTTCCGATGCAGGAGGAGAAGGACAACCGGGTGTACGGCGCGCTGGACGCCGCGCTGCGTGGCGACATGTTCCGCAACGTGGAGCCGCGCTGGGTCGAGTGGATGAAACTGTTCCTGGCGATCATTCCTTTCCCGGAGATCTCCGCCGCACGTTCGATGGCGATGGTGGGCCGGCTGGCGCCGGGTGAGGAACTGCGTACCGGTTTCGCGATGCAGATGATCGATGAGTTCCGCCACTCCACAATTCAGATGAACCTGAAAAAGTGGTATATGGAGAACTACATCGATCCAGCCGGATTCGACATCACCGAAGCCGCGTTCGGACGTTGCTACGCGACCACCATCGGGCGGCAGTTCGCCGAGGGCTTCCTCACCGGCGACGCCATCACCGCGGCCAACGTGTACCTCCAGGTCGTGGCCGAGACAGCGTTCACCAACACGCTGTTCGTGGCGATGCCTTCCGAAGCCGCGCGCAACGGCGACTACGCTCTGCCAACCGTGTTCCTGTCGGTCCAGTCCGATGAGAGCCGGCACATCGGCAACGGCCACTCCCTGCTGATGTCGCTGATCAACGATCCCGACAATCACCTGCTGCTCGAACGCGACCTGAGATATGCGTTCTGGCAGAACCACGCGATCGTTGACGCCGCCGTCGGCACCATCGTCGAATATGGCTCGACGAACCGCGACAAGAACAAGGAAAGCTACGTCGAGCTGTGGCACCGCTGGATCTACGAGGACTACTACCGGACCTACATGCTGCCGCTTGAGAAGTACGGCATCAAGATCCACCACGACGACGTCGGCGCAGCCTGGGATCGCATGGTCAAGAAGAACTACGTGCACAAGACGGCGCAGTTCTTCTCGGTGGGATGGCCGGTGAATTTCTGGCGCATCGAGGCGCAGACTGAGCGCGACTTCGAATGGTTCGAGCACAAATATCCCGGCTGGTATGCCGAGTTCGGCAACTACTGGAAGTGGTACGGGAAGCTGTCCACACCGGGGGAGAAGAATATCCTGTTCAACACCGACACAGGATACGTCTACCCGCACCGTTGCTGGAGCTGCATGGTGCCCTGCCTGATTCGTGAAGATTTCGTCTGCGACGAAGTTGACGGCCAGATCTACACCTACTGCTCGGAAATCTGCCGCTGGACGCATAAAACCGCCTTTGCGGCCGAGTACGAGGGGCGGCCGACCCCGGCCATGGGCCGCTTCAGCGGACGGCGCGAGTGGGAGACGTGCTACGACGGCTGGGACCTCGCCGACGCCATCAAGGACCTTGGTTTCGTCCGTTCCGACGGCGAGACACTGGTGCCGCAGCCACATCTGATCTTCGACGACAATAAGATGTGGAAACTCAGTCACGTGCGCGGCGACACGCTGGCCAGTCCGCTGCAGGCGTTCCGCAAGCTTTCACCGGAAGACCGCGAAAAGGCAACAGCCGAATACCGCAAGGGTTTCACCATCAACCCTTGCAACTGAAGACCGACCAGACGGGGGGCCGGCAGAAACCCGGCCCCCAGAACTGGAATCCTGCGTTGGGATTGGAAACTTTATGTCTGACAAGGTCCACCGGGTTCGTTTCGAGCCAGTTGGTGTCGAAATGGACGTGAATGAGGGCGAAACGGTTCTGGATGCGGCATTCCGCCAAGGCATCTCCTTGATGCATGGTTGCAAGGAAGGCCAATGCAGCAGCTGCAAATCGCTGTTGATCGACGGCGACATCGACCTGCTGAAATATTCGACGTTCGCGCTGCCGGACTACCAGAAAGAGACCGGCCACGTTCTGCTGTGCCGCACCCTGGCCTACAGCGACATAACCGTCGAGCTGTTGAACTACGACGAAGACCTCATGCGTCGTTCGATTGCCGTGAAAGATTACGATGCCGTGCTGACCGGCATCACGTCGCTGACCCATGACATCCGCCTGCTCGAGATCGAGCTTGATGAGAACCTACGGTTCTGGGCCGGACAGTATGTTGACCTGACGATTCCGGGCACCGGTATCACGCGTTCCTTCTCAATGGCCAACACGCCGAAGCAGCAGAACAGGCTGAGCTTCATCATCAAGCGCTATCCTCAGGGCGCTTTTTCAGCCCTGTTGGATGGCGGTCTGCCAGTCGGGCAACGTCTGACAGCTAAAGGACCCTATGGTACCTGTTTCCGGCGGGAAGAACGCACCGGGCCGATGCTGCTGATCGGCGGCGGCTCCGGTATGTCACCATTGTGGTCCATCCTGCATGACCATGTGGAAAGCGGCGAGCAACGGCCGGTCCGCTTTTTCTATGGCGCCCGTACCCGACGCGACCTGTTCTATCTCGAAGAATTCGCAGCACTGACAGCGAAGTTGCCGGACTTCCGCTTCATCCCCGCACTGTCGCACGCTGAACCCGAAGATGCCTGGACCGCCGAAACCGGTTTCATTCATGACGTCCTGGCCCGCACGCTGCGGGTCGAGGGACTTGATGGCGACATCGACGCTTATTCCTGCGGGCCCCCGCCGATGATCGATGCCGTCCTGCCGATCCTGCAAATGTCGGGGGTGGAGCCCGAACGAATCCACTTCGACAAATTTACCACCGCTGTTCACTAGAACACGATCGCCCAGCGGAATGTTCAAAGCGTGTGAACAGAGAGAGCCGAAACAAACTCAGAGGGAGACCAGGAACATGAGTGCCTCGCAAGAAGCCGTCCCCGTGAAGTCCGGTGCCACGGGCGCCGCGCAGTTCGCCGGCTCTGACAGCCGTCATTACAATTACTTCGACCCGAAGGGCCGCAAGGCGACCCACTACGAAGACATGACCGTGGACGTCCAGCCGGACCCCAAGCGGTATTTGCTGCAAGACTGGATCATCAACTTCGCTGACGGGACGCCAACCTATTATGAGGGTTGGACCAAGGCCAAAAGCAGTGACTGGCACAAATTCCGCGCGATCGATCAGGAATGGGAGCGCACCCACTACCAGCGCCAGTCCACGATCGAGGGCATGGTCGCCAACGTGATCGAGAATGGTCGCCGCTCCGGCGCGCCGAAACGCTTCGACAAGGCCTGGGTCAAGGTCCTGCAGGATCATCTCGGGGCGTACAAGCACGCCGAGTTCGGCCTTGGCACCGCCACCATGCAGGCGCAACGCTACGGCTACACCCAGATGGTGAACAACGCCATCCTGACAAATTCATCCTACAAGCTTCGTTTCGCCCAGGACCTCACGCTGTACCTCGGCGAAATCGGTCTCGATATCGCGGGCTTCGACCTTGACGCCGGCAAAAAGCACTGGCTGGAGGACCCTGTCTGGCAGGGCACGCGCCAGGCAGTCGAGACGATCATGGGCGCCTCCGACTACCTGGAGCAGTATTTCGCCATCAACGTGATCTTTGAACCTCTTGTGGCCGAGCTGTTTCGCAGCGGCTTCGTGATGCAGATGGCGGCTGCGCAGAACGACTACATGTCGCCGTCCGTCGTCTCCGCCGCAGAGGGAGACTATGAGCGTAATCTGGCGAACACGGTCGAGCTGTTCTCGATCCTGACGCAGGATCAGAACCATGGCGAACACAATCGGAAGCTGCTGGTGCAGTGGGCGGGCACGTACGGCAAGCTGGCGATTGATGCGGCAAACCAGTTGCAGCCGATGTGGTCCCAGCCGCGCGTGAAGATCGCGCAATTCAACGAGGCATTCGACCTGGCGAAGAACCGTCTGCGTGCCATCGCGGCGGAAATCGGCTTCGACGCCCGCACCGTGCTCGGTGCCTGATCATCCCCAACCTTACCGGAGTAGGCACCATGGCCCACTTGCACACCGACAACATCTTCAAGTCCATGAAGGACATGCAGTTCGAGGAAACCATTTCGCATGAGTGCGGGGTGACAATGAACGAAAGCGTGGAAAGCCGCGCCATCGCCGAGGTCATGGCAGAGAAGCCGGGCATCACCGTGACCTATATGCCGGCGATGATCCGTATCGACGGCGAAGGCAAGATCACCTTCAAGATGTCCGAGATTTCCGAAGCCCTGGGGCGGGAGATGACGCCGTATCTGTTCGAGATCTGCACGTCCACCCATTATGGTCGCATGGTCATGGTTGACGACGACACCGTGGTCCTGTTTGGTGACCTGGACGAGGCCCTTAAGTATATCGAATACTGATTATCAGCGGGAGGCAACGCAATGTATCGCACGAAAAGTGGCGAAGAGATCTTCATCATCGACGGTCATACCCATAACTGGAATGCCGCCAAGGACAACATCAAGAACATCCACGGCCAGCAGTTCATCGACTGCTTCTACGGATATCACACGGTGCTCAGCCCCAAGGACCAGGTGTGGCCGAAGGAGAAGTTCGACCACTACGGAACCGAACAGATGTATCAGGACCTTTTCGTCGACGGTCCCGACGACATGGCGATTCTGCAATGCACCTACCTGACCGACTTCTACAAGAACGGCTTCAATACTATCGAACAGAACGCGGAGATGAAAAACCGAGCGCCTGACCGCATTATCCTGAACGGCGCCTTCGACCCGCGGGATGGCGAGGCCGGGCTGGACGCGCTGGAAGCGATGGCGGCCAAATACAAAATAAAGGGCGTCAAACTCTATACCGCCGAATGGCGCGGGGACAGCCGCGGCTACAAGTTGACCGATCCGTGGGCCTACCGGTACCTTGAGAAAGCGCAAAAGCTCGGCATCAAGAACATCCATGTCCACAAGGGGCCGACGATCATCCCGTTGGACCGCGACGCTTTCGATGTCGCCGACATCGACCATGTCGCGACAGACTTCCAGGGCCTGAACTTCATTGTCGAGCACTGCGGCCTGCCGCGGCTCGATGACTTCTGCTGGATCGCGGTGCAGGAGACCAACGTCTACGGTGGCCTCGCCGTCGCGCTGCCGTTTATCCATGCACGCCGCGACTATTTTACCAATGTCATCTCCGAACTGTTGTTCTGGCTCGGTGAAGACAAGCTTCTCTTCGGCAGCGATTATGGAATCTGGACACCACGCTGGCTGGTGGAACAGTTCATGGCCTTCGAATTGCCCGACGAGGTGAAGCAGGCGAAGGGCGTCGATCTAACCCTGCAGGCCAAGAAAAAGATCCTCGGTCTGAATGCTGCCAGGCTGTATGACATCGACGTCGACGCGCAGAAGCAGAAAATCGCGGCCAGTTCGAGCGAGAAGGTCGCTGCATGACGCTCGACCACACGAAGTGCGAGGCGGCGGTTCGCCGGGCACTCGACCGCGTCACTGATCCGGAGCTCGATGAACCGGTAACCGACCTCCGCTTCATCGAGCGGCTGACAGTTGGTCATGATGGCAGCGTATCGATTGGCTTTCGATTGCCGACGTATTGGTGTGCGGCAAACTTCGCCTTCCTGATGGCCGACGACATGCGGCGCGAGGTTGGCGAGCTGCCGTGGGTGCGCAAGGTGCAGGTGACCTTGGGCGAGCATATGTACGCCGACAAGATCAACCACGGGCTGGAACACGGACTGTCCTTCCAGGCCACGTTCGGCGACGAGGCAAGTGCGGAACTGGACGACCTGCGCCGCACCTTCCTGGTCAAGGCGTTCCAACGACGGCAGGAATCGTTGCTGCGACACCTGACAACGTTGGGTTACAAGCCTGCGACAATCGTGTCGATGACGCTGCCTCAGTTGCAAGCCTTGCCGATTGGGCCGGAGGGCGGGCCACTTCGACAGCGCTACGTGGATCGCCGGGAGGTTTGTGCCGGACCCGATACAACCCTTGCTTTCGTCGACACACATTGCAGCCCGCTCTCAGCCGACACCCTGCTGGCGTATCTGCAGGCGTTGGGCCGCGTCACCATCAACGCGGAATTCAACGGTGCATTGTGCCGCGGACTGCTTGCCGCCCGCTTCAACGAAGATGGTGAGCCGTCTTTGTATGATTTCGCCCGCATGGCACCAGGCAAGGCCGTATAATGGCGAAGATCATGCTGCACGACGACGCTGCCCGCCGAGCGCTTGGCCGGGGTGTGGCGCAACTGGCGAAGGCGGTGCGCGGGACACTTGGTCCCAGGGGCATGAACGCGATCATCGACCGCCCCGTTGGCACGCCGATCATTTCCCGCGACGGTGTCAGCATCGCCGCCGAAGTGGAACTTGAGGATCCATTCGAGAACATGGGTGCGCAAGTCGCGCGTGAGGTCTCGATGAAGACCAACGAGGTCGTCGGCGACGGCACGACGACGGCAACGATCCTGGCAGATGCGATTGTGCAGCACGGCCTTACCGCGCTCGACGCCGGTGCCAACCCGGTGGAACTGGTGCGCGGTTTGGAACAGGCTGTGGAGCAGGTTTCGGCCGCCCTGCTTGCCTCTGCCATCAAGTTGAACGGCAGCAATGAGCTGCGGGCCGTCGCCAGCATCGCGGCCAATGACACGAAGATCGGCGAACTCGTTGCAGAAGCACTGGAACGTGTCGGACAAACCGGTATCGTCACGGTTGAATACGGCACGACGGTGCAGACGCTGCTGGAGGTGGTGGACGGCATGTC
>JAQGHW010000907.1 GCA_028291505.1 Rhodopila sp.
TGGTCCTGGAAATCAAATCCGTGCAGCAGATCCTGCCGGTGCATGAGGCGCAGTTGCTCGGCTATCTTTGCGTCAGCAGTTTCCCATTGGGGTTGTTGCTGAATTCTAACGAAGAAACGATGAAGCAAGGGATCCGTCGGCGTATTCTTTGACCATCAGGCACGCCTGCCGCGGTTTGAGGATAGGCTTCCGTCGGCGCGTTCTTTTAATTCCAGATGTCTCCGGCGGTTAAGGATACGCTGCCCCGCCGGCAGCGGATTGGATGCTTGACGGCGTTGATCGCGGCCCACGCAAACCTATCCAGACGATGACTGTTTGACCGACGCGCGCATCGTCTCGCCGGTTATCGGTTGCCTACCCTCGGGTCAGCACGATGTCGAACGTTACTTCCTGCGCGTTCGGCTCCTTGCCGATGGCCGGGGTGGGGTCGGTGATCAGCAGGTCCTTGCGGCTGGCGCTGTTCAGCCAGGAGTCGGTGTCGTTCCATTCCCCGCCCTTGAAGTACATCTGGGTGACGAGCTGCTCATATTTCGCGGTTACGGAGAAATGGATGTGGGCGGGCCGCCAGCGGCCGGGCGCTGCCGGATAGGCGGCGGGGCGGACTGTCTTGAAGGCATAGCGCCCCTGCCCGTCCGTCGTGGTGACGGCGAAGCCGTTGAACTTCTCATCCAGTGGCGCCGCCAGATTGTCATCGTTCGGATGGGCGTAGCGGCCGGCGGCATTGGCCTGCCAGATTTCCACCTTGGCGCCGGCGACCGGCTGGCCGTTATCCGCCAGGACGCGACCGGACAGGTAGAGAACTGTGCCCTGCGCCTTGCCGCCGCCGGTCAGGTCGCAGGTCTCGATCGGGGTGTGCATGAACGGATAGAACGGCCCGAGGATCTGCGGCGGCGTGCGCGGCAATTTGGTGGTCGCGGACTTCTCAGCGATGGCGACATCGGCCATGATCTTGTCCTTCCTGATTGTCGCCGGTGTGCGGCCACCTTGGTCGCTGTCGGCGCGTCGCGTCCTATGGTGCCGCCATGCTGAGCGATGTGCAACGCCGTTTCCTCGATGCCAGCCGCGTTGCTCATTTGGCGACGGTGGATCGTTCGGGCGCTCCCCATCTGGTGCCGGTGTGCTTCTGTATCGACGCGGCCACGGTTTACATCACGATCGACGAGAAGCCGAAGCGCATGGATGTGCCGCTGAAGCGGGTTCGTAACATCGTGGAAAACCCGGCGGTGGCGGTCGCAGTGGACCGCTGGGACGAGGATTGGACGCGGCTGGGTTGGGTGATGCTGCGCGGGCTGGCGGAGATTCTGGCCGATGGCAATGAGCACGACGCGGCGCAGGACCAGCTTCGTCTGCGCTATCCGCAGTATCGGACGATGGACCTGGCGCCCCTGCCGGTGATCGCGGTGCGGATCCGGCGCGTACTGTCCTGGGGGGCGCTGGATTAGCTTCGGTTTGTCGGTGGCCGGAAGTGGCGGTTCATCCTTTTTCGATCGTGCGCTGACGATTGATCACGCGACGGCGATGCGTCGGGACCTGACAGTGACGGGGGCGAACCGATTTGGTCACCTCCCGAGGTAGTCCATCCGGCCGCCGTCCACCGCCAGCACCTGGGCGGTGATCCAGCCGGAGTCGGGCGAGGCGAAGAATGCTACGGCGTTAGCGATATCATCCGGTTCGCCGACGCGCCCCAACATGGCCGCGGAGGCAAGTTTCTGGGCGCGCTCCTTCCAGGCGTTCTCATCGGTGCCATGGGTCATGTCGGTCTGAATGAAACCGGGTGCGACGGCGTTCACGGTGATCCCGAACGGTCCCAGTTCCATGGCGAAGCGTAATGTCAGGATCTGCGCCTCGGCCTTGGTGGCGGCATAGAAGGCATTGCCCGGCAGGGCGGTGCCCAGTGCGGCGATCGAGGTGATGTTGACGATCCGGCCGTATTTCTGCCGGCGCATGTCGGTCATCACGGCGCGCGTGGTGTGGATCACGCCGTCGGCATTCACCTGACGCATCCGCTGCAGCTTTTCCTGATCGTAACTTTCCAGTGTTGCCTGGTGCGACACGCCGGCATTGTTCACCAGGATGGTCACACCCCCGAACGTTGCGGCGACGCGGTCGACCATGCCCTCGACGGCGGCGTCATCGGCCACGTCGGCGGCCACCGCGATGGCCCGCCCGCCGTTGGCGTTGATATCGGCCACCAGGGATTCCGCGGCATCGGCTCGCGCCAGGTAGTTCACGCACACCGACGCGCCTTCCCGCGCCAGCCGTCGCGCGATGGCTCGTCCGATGCCTCGGCCGCCTCCCGTGACAAGCGCCACCTGATCACGCCATGTCGCCATGCGAGCCTCCAAAAAGCCGAACTGCTTGCGGAGGAACAGACTACCTCAGGATAATTTCCCCGCGTGGTCACAAGACCCGGACGAATGGGGGCGGCATTATTAATTGACCGCGATCGGGGGTTTCGTTCATCCTGGGCGTGTAGGTGACTTCAACCACAAGTAGCGTCATTGAACCGTGGCTCCAACGGCGAACAGCGCGGAGAACGTTACGCCTTCCGCGAGCAGCGCGGTGTCGAATCGTGCCATGATCACAATAAGCGCTATTGGCGCGACGTTGTTGCAATCATTGGATCAAACGATCGCAAATGTGGCTTTGCCTTACATGCAGGGCAGCTTCTCGGCGAGCTTCGACGAGATCACCTGGGTGTTGACATCCTACATCACGGCGGCGGCGATCATGACCGCGCCGGTGGGTTGGATGGCTGGGCGGTTCGGTCGCAAGCCGCTTTATATCGGCTGCATCATCGGCTTCACGATCGCGTCGATGCTGTGCGGGGCGGCTCAGTCGCTGGCGCAGATCGTCGGATTCCGGTTGCTGCAAGGCATGTTCAGTGCCGCGCTGGTGCCGCTGTCGCAGGCGACCCTGCTGGACATCTACCCGCCGGAGCGGCGCGGGTTCGCCATGGCGATCTGGGGCATGGGGGTGATGATCGGGCCGATCATGGGTCCGACGCTGGGCGGCTTCCTGACCGAACAATACGACTGGCGATGGGTGTTCTACATCAATTTGCCGTTTGGCCTGCTTACCGCGGCGGGGCTGCTGATCTTCCTGCCTAACTCGCCAGACCGGGACGGCCCGCGCTTCGACTGGCTGGGGTTCGCGGTGCTGTCCACCGGCATCGGCGCCTTGCAACTGATGCTGGACCGCGGCCAGGACCAGGACTGGTTCTCGTCGAAGGAGATCATCGTCGAGTCCGTGCTCGCGGGGCTGGGCCTGTATCTTTTCGCGGTGCACTTGTTTTCCTCCCGCCAGCCGCTGTTGCGCCCGATCCTGTTCCGCGACGTGAATTTCCTGTCGGGACTGGTGCTGATGTTCGCGGTGGGCACGTTGCTGGTGTCGAGCCTGGCGCTGATGACGCCCTGGCTGCAGGTGATGAGCGACTATCCGGTGCAGACCGCCGGCATGATCATGGCGCCGCGGGGCCTGGGCAATTTCACCGCCATCATGCTCAGCGGCCGGCTGTCGAACCGGATCGATCCGCGTTACCTTGCCGGTGTCGGGCTGATCCTGCTGTGCGCGTCATTCTATATCATGACCGGGTGGACGCCGGATGTCTCCCAGCGGTCCATCGTGCTGACCATCACCCTGCAGGGCTTCGGCCTTGGCCTGGTGTTCATGCCGGTGCAGATCCTGGCGTTCGCGACCCTGGCGGCTGAACTGCGGACGGAAGGGGCCGCGCTGTTCGCCCTGCTGCGCAATATCGGGGCGGCGATCGGTGTTTCGGTTACCTCCACCGTGCTGGCTCGGAACACCCAGGCGCTGCATGAGGTGATCGGCGCGAGTCTGACTCCGTTCAACCGAGCGCTGGGCGCGGTCAGGGGGTTTGATCCGCACACGCTGCATGGGATTGCGGTGCTGGACCGGGTGGTCAATCAACAGGCCTCGATCATTGCGTATATCGACGACTATGTGCTGCTGATCTGCACGACGCTGCCGGCGGTGCTGCTGTTGCTGGTGATGCGCAAGCCGCGGCAGGAGGTGGCGGTGGAGGTTGAGCCGGTCGAGTAGGCGGTTGGCCGAGCATTCGTGCCGTTTATTGTCCCGCTACTCGCCGTTGGTCGGCGAGAATGGTGGTCAGTACGGCCTCGGGGCTGATACGCGCCATTCCATCGACGCGTGCGACGACCCCATCGGGCGGCATGATTGGCACGATCTGCCGGCTGTGGTGGAACGGTTCGGTGGCGCCGAACAGGCCATAGGTGCGGATCCCGACGGCTGCCGCCATGTTCAGGAAACTGGTGTCGTTGCCGACGTAGAACGCCGATTCGGCGAGCAACGCGGCGACCTCGGTCAGTGACCAGTCGACCGAGACCGCGACCGCGGCGCCGCTGCCCGCGATGCCTTCGACGATCTGCTCGGCCAGCTTCGTCTGCGGCGGGCCACCGAGCAGGACGAATTGCGTCCAGCCGGCGCCGAACAGCAGGCGGATCAGGGCGGCGAAGTGGGGCGCGCCCCATTGCTTGTACGCTTCCGACCCGCCGATTCCGATCGTCACCAGGGGACCGGGCATCTTGCCAAGACGCCGATCCGCTGCCGCTCGAGCCTCCGGCAGCACTGACAATTTGGGTTCGGACTCGGCGATGGGGATGCCGGCTGTCGTCAACCAGGTGTTAGCCTGCTGAAACCAGTCCTGGCGCAGCTGTGCCTTGGACAGGAACGGCGGCCGATTGAGCCACATACGCTGGGCGCCGGCGCCATAGCCGTGGCGCGCGGGGATCCCGCCTAGCCAGGTTGCGAATGCCAGCGTCTGGCTCTGATGCAACAGATAGGCTGCGTCGAACCGGCGGGCACGCAACTGCTGGGTCAGCCGGTGTAGTCCCAGCAGGCCGTCATGCTGGCCTCGCCGGCCCTCCGGGTTGCGGTCCATCCAGATGATGTCGCGAACCGTGCGTTCGGCCGAGAAGACCTGCCCCGCTGCCGATCGCGGCTTGGCGACAAGGGTCACCGGCGCTCCCACATGGGCCGCGATCGCGCGGATGTGCGGCAAGTGCCAGATCATGTCCCCGACGCCGGGCAGCGGCTGAATGACGACGATATTGCGCGGCGGTGCGGTCAGGTTGGTCGGTGCTGTCATTTTGCGATGGTTACACGGTGGTACGGGCGCGCACCATCGGCAAAACCGGAGCATGATCGCGCTGGGCGGCCAGCGTTTCGTTGGCGTCAGCCAAGCTGACGAAACGCGAGGGGAACGTCGTCAGCGCGTGAATCATGCGATCAAACAAAGAGTTAGAGAATTTTCACCCTGCACAGTCAGGGTGAAAATGCTCTGGTCAAAGCGGGGCTGACCGATGAACGTAAAAGGCACCAGGGCGCCAGGCTCGCCACAGCGCGAGGCCATTCTAAAGGCCGCGACAGCGATCTTCTTGCGGTACGGTTTCAAGAAAACATCCATGGATGACGTTGCTCAGGCAGCGGGAGTCTCCCGGCAAGGCTTGTATCTCTATTTCGACAAGAAGGATGTCCTGTTCAGGGAGGCTCTTCAATATTTGGTGTCGTTCTACATCTCCACCGCACGTTTAGTGGCGGAGGACGGGAATCTCAGTCTCAGGGACCGCTTGCTGGGAGTTTTTGAGGCCGTGCATGGCAGCGCGTTTCAGAGCGCGTCGCCAGAGCATGCCTTCGAACTGCTGCAATCAGCGCAGTCTGCCGACGGCGCCCTCCTTGTCCAATTGGACCGGGACCTGATGGGGATTGTAGCCGCTCTACTCGCGGAGGCGGGCGCTGCGGACCGGTGGGAGCAGGCCGGCGTCACGGTCGGCGAACTGTCAGAACAGCTCCTGATGAGCGCCAAGGGCATCAAGGCTTCCGTTGACACGCTCACCGCCTATCGGGGGAAAATGCTGACCGCCATTAGGATCGTGACGCGTAGCCCGTAATACCAGCGGCCCGAAGGGACGACTGGTATGCGCGGTGTGCCAGGCATGGCACTGATCTTGGAGGTGCAAGTCCTTTACGGGCCGATTGGCCGGAACCGTTAGCCAATGGCAACTGCTGCGCAGCGATGCGGGTGGGGAGGAAGCCGG
>JAQGHW010000931.1 GCA_028291505.1 Rhodopila sp.
GGATCATACGTATGCAAACGAAATCGGAGACGGCGACCCGTACGGGTTTTGCATGAAAGGCTGTCCCAATGGCTTCCGGGCGTGAGATCCACCTGATCGCTTATTTGAAGACCGGGCCGACCGCCAACCACGTCGGCGCCTGGCGGCACCCCGACTCGGTCATCGACGACATCCTGCAGCCGAGCCGTTACGAACACATCGCGCGGGTGCTGGAAGCCGGGAAATTCGACGGCTGCTTCTTTGCCGACCTGTTTGGCCTCTACGACATCCACAGAGGCGGCTTCGACACCTACATCGAGCGCGGCGGCCAGATCAGCTTCCTCGACCCGATGATGGTGCTGCCGCTGATGGCGCGGGTGACCAGCCATCTCGGCATCGGCGCGACGCTGTCCACCACCTTCCACAACCCCTACAATCTCGCGCGGATGCTGGCCTCGCTCGACATATTGAGCGGCGGACGCGTGGCCTGGAACGTGGTGACCTCGGCAACCGATCTGGAGGCGCAGAACTTCGGCATCGACCATATCCCGCCGAAGGAACTGCGCTACGACGTCGCGGACGAGTTCCTGGAAGCCTGTTTTGCACTGTGGGATTGCTGGGAGGACGACGTCTTCGTCATGGACAAGGCGCGTGGCATCCTCGCTGATCCGAAGAAACTGAAATACGCCAACTATCGCGGCCAGTACATCCGCACCCGGGGTCCGCTGTCCATCCCGCGCTCGCCTCAGGGCCATCCGGTGATCATGCAGGCGGGCGCGTCCGACCGCGGCCGTGCGTTTGCCGCACGCTGGGCGGAACTGATCTTTGCCGCGCAGGCCAGCAAGCCGGACATGCAGGCGTTCTACACCGACATCAAGTCGCGTATGGCCGCGCGTGGCCGCCCGCCGGAGGACTGCGCCATCCTGCAGCAGCTTACCGTCGTGCTGGGGGAGACGGAGTCGATTGCGCGGGAAAAGGCTGCTTATTTGGCCAGCCTGATCGACCCGGAACTGGCACTGGCGGCGAATTCCAGCGGCCTGGCCGTCGATCTCAGCAAACACGCCACCGATGCGGCAGTCACCGCCGCGCAGGGCGCACAGGGCATTCAAGGCACCCAGGATCGCATCCGCCAGATCATGCGCGCCGATGGTGTGCCTTTCGAGGAGGCGGTGCGGCGCACGGTGCGCGGGCTGGTCGTTGGCACACCGGTGATGGTGGCGGACCATATGCAGGACCTGTTCGAGGAGCATGCCTGCGACGGATTTGTCGTGGCGCAGACCGTGTTTCCCGGTAATTTCGAGCAGTTCTGTACCTCCGTGGTGCCGGAACTGCAGCGGCGCGGCATATTCCGACGCGACTACATCGGGCATACTTTGCGCGAGAATCTGCGTGGCCAGTCACTCTCCCCATGACACCGACCCAGGAAGCAACCCAATGCCCGGTGCATTGAGACATACCGCCAGGACCACACGACGGGCCGTGCTGCGCGGTGCCGGCGCGATGGCCGCCGGCATGGCGATCCCCAGCTTGATAATCCCCGGCGTGGCATTGCCAGGCACCGCCCGCGCCGAACAGAAATTCGCCGGCCAGCGACTGACTTATTGTGCCTGGGGCGGAGCGTACCAGGATGGGCAGAAGAAGGCGTATTGCGATCCTTTCGCCGCGGCGACCGGCCTGACGATCGACCAGGATGGCCCCGCCGACTACGCCAAGATCCGGCTAATGGTCGGCTCCGGCCAGGTGGTGTGGGATGTCGTCGATGTCGGTTCGGCGTTCCTGTATTCCGCCACGCCGCAGAACATGTTCGAGAAACTGGATTTCGGCGTCATCGACAAGTCGCGCATCGATCCGCGCTACGTCACCGAGCACGGTGTCGGCGACATCGTGTACTCGTACAACCTCGCCTACAGCACCACCGCTTTCCCGGGCGACAAGCATCCGTCGACGTGGGCGGATATGTGGGACATCAAGAGTTTTCCCGGCAAGCGGATGTTGAACGCCAATGCCGCCTCCACGCTGGAGGCGGCGCTGCTTGCTGACGGTGTACCGCCAGCAAAGCTGTATCCGCTGGACGTGCCGCGTGCGCTGAAGAAGCTCGATCAGATCAAGGACGACATCCTCTACTGGGAGACGAATTCCCAGTCACAGCAGATGCTGGTCAGCGGTGCAGCCACGATGGGGCTGATCAACAATGGGCGCGTCTACGACTCGGTCCGGAAGGGTGCCGGGCTGGCACTCAGCTGGGACCTGGCTATCCAGGCGGTGGACTATCTGGTGATCCCGCGCGGATCGAAGAATGTGGCCGCGGCGATGGCGCTGATTGACTACGTGACCCATCCGGAGCCGCAGGCGATGTTCGCCAACCTGATGGTATTCTCGCCGACGAACCCCGATGCGTTCAGGCTGATCGACCCGAAACTGACCCCCTGGCTCGCCACTAATCCCGCCTACGCCGAACGCAGCGTGCTGCTGGATAACGACTACTGGCGCGACAACCTCGACCCCGTCACGAAGCAATGGAACCAGTGGCGGCTGACCTGACCGGGGCCGGCCCGACCAGCCGCGCATCGCATCTGCTGCTCGTGCTGCCGGCCACGCTGTTTGTCCTCGTCGTGTTCGCCCTGCCGGTGGCATGGCTGCTGTCGCGCAGCGTCTCGGACCCGGCCTGGGGCCTGGACAATTTCCGCACCGTGCTGCGCGAGCCGGTCTACCTGGGTCTGATGCGCAACACGGTGCAGATCAGCGTGGCGACCACCGTGCTGTGCGTGTTGCTGGGCTATCCGGTGGCGCATGTGATGGCGACCTGCCCGCGGCTGACGCGGCTGCTGACATTCGTGGTACTGGTGCCATTCTGGTCCAGCGTCCTGGTGCGCACGTTCGCCTGGATGGTACTGCTGCAGAACAATGGGTTGATCAACCGCGCGCTGTTGGGAAGCGGCCTGGTGCGGCAACCGATCGAGATGATTTTCAACCGCACCGGTGTGCTGATCGGTATGGTCCAGGTGCTGCTGCCCTTCGTTATCTTCCCGCTGTACGGCTCGATCCGCGCCATCGATCCGGCGCTGATGCCGGCCGCCGCCTGCATGGGCGCCACCCCGGCGCGAGCCTTCCTGCGCGTGCAGCTGCCGCTGACCATTCCCGGGCTGACCACCGGCGCTACCCTCGTCTTCGTCCTGTCGCTGGGCTATTTCGTTACGCCGGCGCTGCTGGGTGGCCGCCGCGACGTCGTCATCGCCCGCATGATCCAGATGGAGATCGGTCAGTTCGGCGATTGGGGCGTGGCTGCGGCGCTGTCGCTGGTGTTGCTGGTCGCGACACTGTCTCTCCTCGGCTTTTCGCGCCTGCTGGTTCGGCGCGGGCGGCCAACCTGATGAACGCGGGACGCCTCTGGCGCTGGCTGGCCTACACCGTCTGCGGCCTGGTTGCCATCTACCTGATCGCACCGATGCTGATCGTGGTGATCATCTCCTTCAGTTCCAGCGCGCTGCTGACGTTTCCGCCGCCTGGCTTTTCCTGGCGCTGGTACCAGAACCTAGTCACCACACCCGCTTGGCGCGAGTCCTTCACCGTCAGCCTGGAGGTCATGACGCTCACCGCGTTGCTGGCGACGACGCTGGGCACCATGGCGGCGGTGGGATTGGCCGGACGGCGCACGCGCTGGCTGGCCGGTCTGCGCACACTGCTGATGGCGCCACTGGTGGTGCCGCAGATCGTCTCGGCCGCGGGCATCTTCCTCTTGCTGGATGCCTGCGGCTGGGTGGGCACCATCCGGGCCCTGGTCACGGCGCATACCGTTCTGGCAATTCCCTATGTCGTGGCAACGGTCGGCGCGGCGCTGGAGACGACGGACCCCGGCCTGGTGCCGGCGGCGTTGACACTGGGCGCGACACCATCGGTGGCGTTTCGGCGCATCACCCTGCCGCTGATCCGCCCCGGCATCCTGTCCGGTCTGTTGTTCGCCGCCGTGCTGTCGTTTGACGAGTTGATCGTGTCGCTGTTCCTCAGCACGCCGCGCACCCGCACCGTCACCGTGCAAATGTGGTCCAACGTGTTCGGCGACATCGATCCGGCGATCACCGCGATCGCCAGCCTGATCCTGTTGGTGTCGATGCTGCTGCTGGGTGCCTACAGCCTGATCGGCCGCCGGCGCGGCGCGGGCTCAGTCGTGATGCCGTTATGACCGACGCCCCGGTGCTGACTCTGCGCGGGATCGGCAAGGATTATGGCCGCACGGTCGCCGTCGACGCAGTGGACCTGGAACTGCGGCGCGGCGAGTTCGTCAGCTTCCTCGGCCCCTCCGGTTCGGGGAAGACGACCACGCTGATGATGATCGCCGGGCTGCAGACGCCAAGCCGCGGGGAAATGCTGTTGCAGGGACGGGATCTGGGTCCGGTGCCACCCTACCGGCGCAATATCGGCGTGGTGTTCCAGAACTATGCGCTGTTCCCGCATCTGAGCGTGGCGGCGAATGTCGCCTTCCCGCTGCAGATGCGCCGTGTCGGCCGCACTGAGATGGCGCGGCGCGTGGGCGAAACGCTCGCGCTGGTGGGGCTGCCGGACCACGGCGCGCGCTTGCCGGCGCAGTTGTCCGGCGGCCAGCAGCAGCGCGTCGCCCTGGCCCGTGCCCTGGTCTATCAGCCGCCGCTGCTGCTGATGGACGAGCCGCTCGGTGCGCTCGACAAGAAATTGCGCGAACAGTTGCAGCTGGAGATCAGCCGGCTGCACCGCGAGCTTGGGATCACCGTGCTCTATGTCACCCACGACCAGGAGGAGGCGCTGGTGATGAGCGACCGGATCGCCGTCTTCAACGATGGCCGCATCGAGCAGATCGGCCGTCCGCAGGAGCTTTATGAGCATCCGGCCTCACGTTTCGTCGCCGGCTTCGTGGGCGAGTCCAGCTTCATTGTCGGGCGGGTGACGTCGGCCGCCGCGAACCGCGTCGCGATCGAGACCGCGCACGGCATGCTGTGCGGGCATCCCGCCACTTCGCTGGCCCCGGGCGACGCCGCCGTGCTCGCGGTCCGCCCGGAGCGTGTCGGCATCTCGGAGGAAGCTGCAGGAGGCGACCGCAACGTGGTGCACGCCCGACTGGTCGAGGTCATCTATCTCGGCCAGTCGCGCAAGTTCATGGCGGCCTTGCCGAACGGGGAGATCATTACCGGGTTGCTGCCGATTGCCCTCGCCGCGGACGATCTCGCGCCCGGGCAGACGGTCGACCTCACGTGGCGAGCGTCCGAGTGCACGATCCTACCGGACCACTAACGTTCGCGACGTGACACCCGATTCACTTTCATACTCCACCCTTCAACAACCGTTGAAGACGCGGCACGCTATTTTCGCAACTGCACTCAAAACATCCCGTTTGAATTTTCGGCTGTCTCAGGGGCAATTTGAAGCACGTCCCAATGCTCAACGATCTTTCCAGCATCGTCCAGCCGGAAGATATCGATGCCCGCCCATGCATGATCGCCCGGCCATTCCTGGCGGCAATGAAGGACCACGTAATTTCCTTCCGCGATCACCCGCACGAACTCGACATTTTTGCCGGGATAATCGCGGGCCGCCTTTTCAAAATAATCGATGAAACCGGGTTTGCCGTCCGCTACGCCGGGATTGTGTTGGACGTAATTACTGCCGGCATACTTCTCTATTGCTTCCCTTGGACGGCACTGATTGAACATCAAATCATAGAAAGCGACTACGTTGGCTTTATGGCGTTTAAGCTGATCGGTCATCAGACGTTACCCTCCCAAGAACCGACCCAGTCAGCGCTCAGTCTGAGCTGGCCGAGCGGATCAAACAGAAGATAGCTAGACGGGACCGACGGCTTGATCAACGCC
>JAQGHW010000977.1 GCA_028291505.1 Rhodopila sp.
CCAAAGGTGATTTCATCGGCCTACCCGCCTTCGACCCTACGCGGAACAGGCTGTACGTTGGCAACCCGGCCGATTCGAATCAGGGCACCTACCTGCATGGGCTCATCGCACTGGATGCCCTACCGAAGTGCATGCTTTACCTAGCCTGGCAGCAGCAAGTCGGCATGAACGCCACGCCGTCGCAGGATAACCCGGCGATCTCCCCTTGTTGGCGGCGGCGAGAATCCGCGCATAACCGGCGACATTGGCTGATCTTGAGAAGCTGCGGACTGCGTGCGCGATCGGGCCGTCCGTCTGCGTTGAGGGTGCAGTCGTGCTCGCGACCGTCAAGGACGAGCCGCTACGCGGTGGCCTGACGGCCATCCTTGACCGCCGCTGTGCGCGCCGGCACGGGGAAGCGCAGGTCGGGACGACGGGATGGCCGTTTTGATCGAACAACAGGATGGCGATTTGGATGATGGGCTTTCCCTGGTGGTCTTGAAGGACCGTCAGGGGTCGCGCGGCTCAGAATGCGCTCTCGCCGAGGTCCCATCGGCGTTATCTCCACGGCCGCCGCAGCGTTGCTCAGCCAGCAGCGCTTGCATTTGGCAGCTGTAAAGAGCCCAGACCTTATCGCGTAGGTCGTCGATCAGTTCGAACACGGCAAGCGCCTCTTCGGGCGTCCAAGTGCGCGGGATCCCAACGGTGAGCGGGCGCAGATGCTCGGGCAGCGACACAGTGTCTGGTGGCTTGCTCACGACTTCGCCCCGCGCCGCCGACGGGCGCGTTGCTCGGTGCGGTCGTGGGCTTCCTTGAGGCGATAGGATTCGCCATCGATGGCGACGATCTCGGCATTGTGGACAAGACGATCGACCAGCGAGACCACACAGGCGGCGTTGGGGAACACTTCACGCCATTCGGCAAATGGTCGGTTGGTGGTGATCAGCGTGCTTTTGCTCTGATAGCGCCGTGAGATCAGCTCGAACATCAGGTCGGCGTGGCGGTTGGAGTAAGAGAGATAGCCGACTTCGTCGATGATCAGCAGCTGTGGGCGGGCGTAATGTCGCAGGCGGCGACGCAGCGCGGCATCGCTGTCCAGTGCAGCGAGATCGCCGAGCAGTTGGCCGGCGCTGGTGAACAGCACGGTATGGCCCTCGATCAGGGCCTGGTGCGCGATGTTCTGTGCCAGCATCGACTTGCCGACGCCGTTCGGGCCGACCAGCACGACGTTGGTGGCGTCGGTGAGGAACTCGAGCGTCATCAGCGCATCGACGGCGACGCGGTCGCAGCGCTTGGGCCAGTTCCAGTCGAAGTCGCAAAGTGGCTTGAAGCGACCGATGTGAGCAGTGCGCAGCCGTCGCTCCAGACTACGGCGGGCGCGTTCCTGCTCCTCCCAGCCGAGCAGCGCGCTCACCCAGGCTTCGCCGGCGACGTCGCCCCAATGCGCCAGCAGCCCGTGCAGGTTGAGCGCGCCGGCGCGGGCCTGCTGTGTGCCGCGCTCAGTCATCACGCTGCTCCTTGAGCTGGTCATAGGTTTCCAGTGCATGCGGTCGCACCGGCGCATCGCGCGCCTGAACATGGGCCGGCAGTACGAGCGCGACAGGAGGGACATCGCCGTTCTGTTCGCGCCAGCGTTCGAGGGCGAGGCGCACGGCGTTGGGGTGCGGCACGTCGCGCACCAGTGCCTCAAGGATGGCATCCTGCAGTGCGGCGGCACCGTAACGTTCCAGCAGGCGGAGCAGGCCGACGGTGATGGCGCCGAGATTGGCGCCACGCTCGGCGGCTCGCATGAGCAGGGTCTGGCTGGCGGGTGCGGCCTGAGCCAGGCGATCGGTTCCGCGATGCTGATGCGCCGCGTGCTTGTGCTCGACCAGCGCCTGGATGTGAGTGGCATCCTCGATCTGCGCGCCGCGGTCGTAGCTGCGCCGGTGGCGGGCGAGCACCTCTGCACCGTCGACGATGCGTACCTCATGCGGATCGGCGAGCACGGTCAGGATTCGCCGGACATAGGCAAACGGCACCGAATAGTCGTTCAGGTCAAAGCGGACATAGGGCGTCTTGCCGACTGACACCGCGACATGCTCGAGCACCGGCGCCGGGTTGTTTGGCAGTGCGAGCAGCCGCGGTCTTTCCGCGTCGAACACCTCGCGGACGGTCCGCTCGGGTTGATCTGGACAGGGCCGATCGCCGGCTGGGCCTGCGCACCAGGCCTCGGCCTGGGCGTTGAGGTCATCGATATCGGTGAAGGTGCGTGCGGCGAAGAACGCGTCCCGGACGAACCGTATGGCTCTTTCCACCCGACCTTTTTCATTGCCGCGTGCGATCGCTACAGGACGCGGCTCGTAACGATAATCGCCGGCAAAGTGCAGCAGGGTGGGATGGAAGCGGATCGCATCGCCGCGTCGTTCCAGCACGGCGCTCTTGAGATTATCGTAGAGCAGAACGCGCGGTACGCCGCCCCAGGCGGAGAACGCGGCGACATGACCACGCAGGAAGTTTTCCATGCGTGCATCGAGAAAGAAGCGCAGAAATACCTGCCGCGAGTAGCTCAGAACCATGACAAACGCCATCAGCGGACGCCGCGCGCGGGCAATCTCAAGGTGGCCGAAGTGGGCCCAGTCCACCTGTCCCTGTTCGCCCGGCAGGCAACGCAAACGTAGATAGGCCTCGGCCTTGCGGCGCGGCCTGTGGCAGGAGATGAGATGACGGAAGTGATCCGGCCGGCCTGGGTAGCCGCGTTCGCGCACCATTCCATACAGCCGGCTGGCCGTCAGCGTCGGGAACGTTTCCAGCGTCTGACGGATGAACGGCAGATACGCGTCGATCAGGGATTTTCGTGGCGGGCGGCCAATCTTCGGCAAGCCGGCCTGCGCCAGCACCCGCCGCACCACGCCGTTATGGATGTGCAGCTGACGCGCGATCGTGCCGATAGTCCATTTTTCGGCGTGGTAGAAGCGCAGGATCTGCGCCTCAATGTCAGGCGGTGTCACCATGGTCCTGTCCTGTCGAATCGTGTCGCACAACGCCTCGACGACGAACCCGGCGACGCAGAAATCCCCAGCGGACGAGATCCAAACATCGCCGGCCGCACCAATGACAATGCGAGGCCGGCGGCGACGATCGGTCAGTCGCGGCTTTTGCGTCGCTCGCAATCGCCTGCGAGCCGGACGCCAGAAGATCATCCGCCGCCCGCAGGGGTGAACCCTGATGCGTCACTTTCTTGCCGCGCGCCCGGTAGCGACGCGCCCGCACAGCATGGGCGAACCGCCCCTGACGGCTGCTTTGGTAGCGCCGTCCGGCCGCACGCTGCGCGTGGTGCCGGGCACGATCAGCGCAATCGTCGGCGCAATAGATCTGACCGCGATCGCAGCAGCTGCAGATCAGCGCCTGGCTGCGACACCCCACGCATACAAACAGCCGGGCCGGCGCGCCATCACCGCGGTCGGATCGGCAAACATCCCGTGGACGAACGCCACGTTGGCCGCGATACTCGCCTCGCATGCGTGCCCGGCACCATGTGCGGCACGGCGTCGAGGGTAACCGCCAAGTTTGACATCGGCGCCGTGCCTGCTTTTCGATTGAAGCAAGCCTTTACTCGCTGTCCGACGAACCGTCAGCCAGCGCCCATCGCAACGGCATCATCCCCCAACACACCACCGCCATCCGTCAGTCGCTGCCGGTGGCCCCGCGGATCCCATGTCGCCGAATTTGGGCGGGTTTACGCAGCCATCGACACGCCGAGCAGGTCACGCACGAATTCGATGACGCCGCGACAAGAGCCGCGGCATATCAGCGCCAGCGCGACGATCACCTGGCGCAGCCAAGCCTTGGTGACCACCAACTCGAATAGCTCCTCATCTTCCGGCGTCGCGGACCGAAAAGCGTCATCCAACGCGACGCGAGCCTTGTGCGATTGTTGGTAGACGAACTTGCGACCTACCCCGTGCCGGGTCGTCAGATCGCTGACCGGCTCCGATCCCAACAATACCTGAACCGCCAAGTCCTTACGGTCACCCTCGGGCAACCTCGCCGCCGCACCAACACATCGACCCATTCACGCACCACAACTGAAAAAATCACAGTGCCATCATCCGCCCGGCTGGCGTCAATCCGCCTTCGTCTGTAACCCGACTTTGAACCACGCCGCGCAACCTTCTCCCTAGATTTTGCATGCTCTCAAAACCGGCCACCCCGGCTTCGCCGAGCCGAACGGCGCTCAACTTGACGGTGCCCTTGTACCATGTGCGTGCCCCCAGATCTCGCGGCGATTCCGACAGCTACTTCAATGTCCCGTAAGCCACGACCAAATGGCTCTCCCGCGCCCAGTTTCCGATTCAAGTTTCGGCTGAGGTTGCATAGATGCCGATGGGTTCTTCAGTGCCTCCCAGGCATCGAAAAGCTTTCGGCTTTCGGTTATTTCCTTCACCGGCCACATCGCATACGGGGTTCCATCGGTCCGGATCACCTGCTGGGCCAGCGCGGAAAGCACCGGGTCTAGCAGG
>JAQGHW010000979.1 GCA_028291505.1 Rhodopila sp.
CCCGCCCTGCCCCTTGGCCAGCACCCGCTGCGTCATCGCCTGAAGCTCCCGCCGTTCGGCTTCGGTCAGGATCTTCGCGGTCAGCACGATCACCGGCACGGCTCTCCATTCAGCCCGGGCGCGTAGATGGCGCAGGAACTCGAAGCCGTCCATCTCGGGCATCAACAGGTCGAGCAGGATCACCCGTGGCGGCGGGTTCGCGTCCAGCCACGCCAGTGCTTCCGCCCCGTCGGCGGCAAGGGCGGCGGTAAAGCCGAGGCGCTCCACCGTGCGGGCGGTCAGCGCCTGAGTGGGCAGGTCGTCGTCAACCACCAGAACCACGCCGTCCTGATCCTGCGCCCCAGTCGACAGTTGCGCATGGATCGTCGCCGCCAGTTCGGCTCGGTCCACCGGCTTGTTCAAGACCGCCGCCGCGCCCAAAGAGAAGCCAAGTCCGCGATCCCCGGTCATCGACACCATGATGATCGGGATCGAGCGCAGGGCGTCATCCGCCTTGAACTGGCGCAGCACGGTCCAGCCGTCCTGCTGCGGCATCATGATATCCAGCGTGATCGCATCCGGACGCTCGGCACGGGCCAATTCCAGCGCTTCGGGACCGGAGTTCGCGTACAGCACGCGAAATCCCTCCCGAACCAGATGCGCGCCGATGATCCGCCGGGCGCCCGGGTCGTCGTCGGTGACCAGTATGGTGCCCAGGGCGGCACCGGACCCCTCGGGCGCCGCCGTGTCTTCCGTTTCGGCTTCCGCCGCAGACGTTTCGGGCGCCACCGGCAGGGAAATGGAGAACGCGCTGCCGGCCCCCAGCTCACTTTCCACGGAGACGTCGCCGCCCAGCATACGCACGAAGCTGCGGGTGATGACCAGCCCAAGTCCGGTGCCGCCATACTTCCGTGTGGTGGAACTATCGGCCTGACTAAACGCCTGGAACAACCGCCCCAACTGCTCCTGCGTCATGCCGATCCCGCTGTCCCAGACGCGAAACAGCACCCGGGGCCCATCGCGGGAAACCTCCAGCCCGACGTTGCCGTCGCGGGTGAATTTGCAGGCGTTGCTCAGCAGGTTCAGCAGTGCCTGCTTCACCTTCGTCATGTCGGACTGGATCGCGCCGATATCCGGCGGACACGCGACCACCAGTTGGTTGTTGTTGCGTGCGGCCAATGGCTCGACCATCTGGCGCACGTCCGCCACCAGCGAGCCCAGGTCGAACGGCTCGATGAACACCTCCATCTTGCCGGCCTCGATCTTCGACAGGTCCAGGATGTCGTTGATCAGCGCCAGCAGGTGGTTGCCGGCGCCCTCAATCTTCTTGAGGTCGGCGACAACCGCGGCGTTGCCGTCATCCGTCGCATCCTCGGCCAGCATCTGGCTGTAGCCGATGATGGCGTTCAGCGGCGTGCGCAACTCGTGGCTCATGTTCGCCAGGAATTCGCTTTTCACCTGGCTCGCCTGTTCCGCATCGGCGCGGGCCCGATCCAGGTCGATTTCGCGCCGCTTCAATTCCGAGATATCGGTGTAGATGACGATCGTGCCGCCCTCATGCGTCGGCTGCTCGTCGACCTGCACCCAGGCCCCGCCGAAGCGATACACCGCGCTGGTCTTCAGGCCGGTGCGCCGCATCCGCGCCCGCCGGGCGACACGTTCGGCCATCCACGCTTCGGCGGTCGTGTCATGCAGGTCGATGGTGCCGCGTTCGATCATGGTGGCAACCAGATCGAGGAACGTGGCACCCGGCACGGCGCGATCCGGATCGCCGACGTAGCGGACGAAGGTCTGGTTGCAGAGCACCATCCTGTCGTCCGCGTCGTACAGCGCGCAGCCTTCCTGCAACGATTCGATGGCATCGACCACGCGGCGGCGCTGCCGTTCGGCTTCTTCGGCCAGCCTGCCGCGCTCGCCCTCGGCTTCGCGCAGCAGCAGCAGGGCGCGGGTCATCGCACCGATCTCATCCGGCGACTGGGGGGGCAGTTGTGCCGTCATGTCGCCCTGGCGTGCCGCCTCGATCGCGGCGACCAGGTGCCCGAGGGGCCGCAGGATGCTGCGCAGCACCAACGCGGTCAGCACCACACCCAACAGGACCGCCAATCCGACGATGGCGAACGACACCAGGCTGGCGCGTGCGGCGGAGGATCGGACCTCCGCGCTGGCCTGGTACGCCTGGCTGGCCAGATCGGCGTCCAGCCTGGCAAGCACGTCGTCGACCTTCAGACCGAGCGACCGGGCCTGTGCGGTCAGTGAGTTGCCGATGACGCGCTGATCATCGGTGTAGGCGTCGGCCGCCCGGTGCGCTGCGTCGTTGAACAGGTCCGCTTCGCGGGCGATGGAAGCGGCATCCTGCGGCCGGTTTTCCGCGAGCGCCCTCAGCCGATCGTTCAACCGCGCGCGGGCGGCGTCGGCATTTCGTTCGCTCTGTGTCAGCAGGCTGACGGAAAGATCGGTCAGCCAGTAGCGCAGGTCGGCAAAGGAAGCGCGCACGTCGTCGACGGTTCCGATCAGGGCGAGCAACCGGTCCGACTGCACGGCGGCGGCCGAAGAGCGGTCCAGCGCGCGTGTCAGGTACAGGTTGGTGCCGGCCATCACGACCAGCAGGACAACCGACAATGCGACCAGCCGGGTACGAATCGAGAACCAGGCAAGCACCGGGTTAGTGCGCCAGCTTGATGCTGATGACGCCGCCAAGGTCTCCGAGCGAAGCGCCCTCCATTGGATAGCCGGTCATATCCACCGTCCCCTTCGGATTGCCATGGCAACCGAGGCAGGACGCGGCGTAGTACTCCGGCACCGCGATGCGAAACACGGCGTGGCCGTTCGGCTGGTCGATCACGGCCGAGAACGGCTGGCCCTTAGGCCATCCCGACGATTGGAAATGGGCGGTGATCGCCTGAAGCTCCCATGCGTCAGGACGAGACTTGCGGTTTCGCACCAGGTCCGGCGGCGCGGTGACCTTCATTTCGGCCTCGCCCCCCGCACGCCGGCTGAAAGCCTCGCTGACCAGGCGGGAGAACACCGCGGGAATGAAGCCCTTGAAGGTGGGACCGGGGGCCTTGAACGTCGACTGGTTCGCATCGATCACCTCGACGATGGCGTCCATCTCCATGTGCACCAACCGTCCGCCTCGGCTGGCGGGATCTATATCGTTCGGGTCCTTGCCGGTGGTCTGGTGAAACTGTGCGATGGCCTGGGCAAGAAAGCCGGGACCGTCCAATCCCGCCTGACCCTTGGCCGGATCATTGATGCGGTCCTGGTTGGCGGAAACCACCGCTCGGCCGGCTCGCAGCATCCCCGCGAGATCACCCGAGATTGCCGCATCGTCGTCAGACGCGGCGGCGACCGACCCCGTCAGGCAAAGCCCGATTGCAAACGTAAGGATCGTGCGCTGCAGCATCGTGGTGCCCGCCAAATTTCAGAAATCGTGTATAGAACAAACTGAATTCCATTGCACGATCCTGCTCGCGATGGATTCACGCCGTGATCACGGCGCTGACAAGCGCCTAATGGGACGTCCACGCCGCCCCGTTGCAGAACACCGGAACGTTTGCCCCCGCACCCGTGCCGCCACCCGTAAACGCCCCTTTATACGCAGCATTTGCAGCATCGGTGACGTAAGCCATACCTCCCCTGGTAGCCGGTCCGCAGGTTGGCAGCGTGGCTACGGTGTAGGAGGGTAACTGGATTGGCGCACCAACGATGGCAATTTCGCCCGCCGTCGCGCTGTAGGAGATAGAGACGCCCCCGACTGCCGTCGTATTCGAGAATTTATTGGCGTGACTGTTTGTTGCATTAAAGTATATACCCGATTCGGCGGGGATGGCCAGCGCGGCGTGACTCACGAGGGACGCGCCGCTCAGGTCGATACCGATCACGGCACCGCCGATCATATCGGCAAACGAGTCGATGGATTTTGAGCCGTAGGAATGGAGCACCATTCCCATCCAGGTGGCCCCAAGCGCACCGGTGTTGTTGGTTCGGTTGAAGTTGAATACGAGGGG
>JAQGHW010000980.1 GCA_028291505.1 Rhodopila sp.
CGCGTTCGTTGACTGCCATCAGCGTCGCCGCCATCGCCACGTCGATGTATTGCCCCTTCCCTGTGGTCGTCCGGCGATTCAAGGCGGCGAGAATGGCGATAGCCGCCTGCAAACCGGTATAGACGTCGCCGTGGGACAGGCTGTCCGTCCGCGGTTCGGCCAAAGCTTCTCCGTAATGACGGATGCTGTTGGCCGTATACCCTGCCTCGGCCTGGACGGTCGGTGCATAGGCCATTCGGCCTTGCCACGGGCCACCCTGGCCATACCCTGTCACGGATGCGTAGATCAGGCGCGGATTGCGCGCTGACAGCGTTGCGTAGTCGAGACCAAAAAAGCGCAATGTGCCGGCGCGGAAATTTTCCACCACCACATCCGCCGTGTCGCAAAGGCGCAAAGCAAGGTCGCGCGCCCCCGGCACATTCAGGTCGATGCTGACATTGCGCTTGCCCGCATTCTGCTGCGCGTAATATCCGGACATTCCCGGTTTTGAAGGGTACGCAAAGCGCGAGACATCGGGACGTGGCGGCTCGATCTTGATCACCTCCGCCCCCAGATCAAGCAACGTGCGGGCACATAGTGGACCGGCGAGGACGCGTGAAAAATCGACGACCCTGATGCCGTGCAACGGACCGCTCATGATCAGCGTCCCACAAACTTCGCGAGACCTGGCCCATTCTCGCGGAAGGAGGCCAGACCGATCTTGAGATCTTCCGACGCCCAGACCGGCTTCTGGATCTCCGCCATCGCTTCGTCGGCGGCGCTGACGCCCTGGCTCACCGCGATATGGACCAATTTCTTGGTTGCGGCATGCGCAACGGTCGGCCCATGCGCCAACTCTTTGGCGACCGCGAAGGTCGACTTTTCCAGCATGTCGTCGGCAACAACCAGATTGACCAGGCCCCAGCGCTCCAGCGTTGCCGGATCATAGCGGCGGCCGAGCATCGAAAGCTCCTTCGCGCGCATCGCTCCGGCACGCTGGGCTTGTCGCTGGATCCCACCCAGTAACGGATGTAGCCCGAGTGCCGATTCAACCGACCCGATTTTCGCCGAGTTGGCCGCGATGATGTAGTCGCTGGCCAGTGCCAGTTCGAAACCACCGCCGAGACACACGCCGTGGATGCTGGCAACGATAGGAATCGGCAGTAGTTCCATCAGCTTGAGGAAATCGGCGCCGCCGATATCCGCCTGGCTACGGCCCCCTTGCTCGGACCGTGCGGTGAACAGCGAGACATCGGCACCCGCGCAAAAATGGCGCAAGCCACTTCGCAAAACGATCGCTCGGCTGCCGGCCTCCTGGGCCGCGGCGAATTCCCTGACGAGTGCCCCCATCAGCTTGGGTCCGAGAAGATTGTATGGTCGATAGACCATGGTAAACACGGAAATCGGGCCGCGTTGCTCGTGTTCAATCAATACTTCGTCCATGAACATCCTCCCGTTGATAATGGCCCCTCATTCGCTGGCGACGTTCTGACGCGGATTTGGGGCCTCGCCGGAATGGATATATGTAGAGGTTGCATCATGAGTAAAGAGGTTTATATCATGATTGAACGAAAGCGTGAAAATGAGTAGGCACGACCATCCAACGGCCCCAGGTGACCTTGCCCTGGTTCATGCGTTCCTCAACACCACGATCGCGGCCAGCGCCCGTGAACGGTTCGATACGCCCGATCGCATGCAGGATTGGTTGGCAAAGCGCTCGCTGATGCCATCCACGGCGCCCATATCCCCCGGCGAGTTTGAGACAGTACTCACCCTGCGGAACGCTCTGCGTGCCTTGCTCGCGTCGAGTGATGACCAGGTCCGGCGCAAGCAGCTCGATATGATCAACAGTATCGTGGAGCGAGCGCCGCTCATCGTGCGCTTCGATGATCCGGGGACACCGCGGCTCCTTCCAGGCCAGTCGGGGATCTCCGGCGCGATCGCTCAGATCCTCACCGCCATCATTGCTGGCCAGGCCGACGGGGCATGGTCGCGGATGAAACTATGCCGCAATCCGGAATGCCAGCGTGTCTTTTACGACACGTCGAAGAACCACTCGGCTGTCTGGTGCTCCTCGCGACAGTGTGGCAATCGCATGGCCGCCCGCGCCTATCGGGCCCGTCAAGGCGCCGGTACCGGACAGTGACCCACCACGCTCGGCCGAATCATATCGCGGAACGACCTGAATCGTGGCGCCGAACATCAGTATCCCCAGCAGGATGCCATTTCCAGCCCTCGCGATCGCGGATCTCTGCTGCCGCACTCCTAGGTTCTATTTCAGAACTCGTCAAGCGGGAAGGCTTCCTAAGGATGATCGTGCTGCCTTGACGAGTTCCGAATCAGAACCCATAACCTGATCGGCATGGATCAAGTTCCGTGGCCAGCAGCAAAGGAGCCGATCTAGCCGTGGCCATTCCACCAGGTTTCCAAGGACGGCTGTCGCTGCCGGTCATCGCTGCGCCGCTGTTCATCATCTCGAACCCCGGCTTGACGATCGCCCAGTGCAAGGCGGGCGTCATCGGCAGCTGCCCGGCTTTGAATGCCCGCCCTGCCGCCTTGCTGGACGAGTGGCTCGCCCGCATCCAACAGGAACTCGCGGCGCATGATGCGGCACATCCAAGCCAGCTCTCCGCACCCTTTGCGGTCAATCAGATCGTTCACCGATCGAACGCCAGGCTGGAACACGACGTCGAGCTCTGCGTGAAATATCGCGTGCCGCTGGTCATCACCTCCCTCGGAGCGCGAGCGGACGTCAATCAGGCGGTCCATTCCTATGGCGGCATCGTGCTGCACGACGTTATCAATGAACGTTTCGCGCGCAAGGCGATCGAGAAAGGCGCCGATGGCCTGATAGCGGTGGCGGCGGGTGCCGGGGGGCACGCAGGCACGTTGTCCCCGTTTGCGTTCGTCCAGCAGCTGAGGACATGGTGGAACGGGCCGATTGCCCTGTCGGGCGCGATCGCGACCGGCGAGAACATTCTCGCCGCACAAATTATCGGCGCCGACTTCGCCTATATCGGTTCAGCCTTCATCGCCACGCAGGAAGCCAACGCGCACGCCGACTATAAGCGCATGATCGTCGAAAGTGACTCCGACGACATCGTGTACACGAACCTGTTCACCGGCGTGCATGGCAACTACCTTCGGCCGTCGGTCGTCCGTGCCGGTCTCGACCCGGATAATCTCCCTTCCTCCGACCCATCGGCGATGAACTTCACTGAGCCGCAACCAGGCAGCAACGTGAGGCCCTGGCGCGACATCTGGGGTTCGGGCCAAGGCATTGGTGCCGTCACCGCGGTCGTCCCGACGGCGGAACTGGTGGCGCGGCTACGCACCGAATACGATGAAGCCGTTGCGCGCATAGCGGGCGTCTCGGGTCCATATGCCCCGCCGTCGCCCGCCCTATTCCGCCGCGACGATACGGCGACTGCCGCCTGATGTCGCCGACGGATCCTCGGCTTTGCGTGGCGGTCGAGCGGCGCCAGGACCAGGCAACACGCGTACCTCCCGGGGATCAACCCGGCCGCTGCACGCCGAACACGTCAATACTGGATCGAATTGATGGCCACAGGCGACGTGATGGTGAAGCAAAGGCCGGCCGGATCGACCAGCCTTATACGTATCACCCCAGTGCACAATGCTCATCAGAACCGGATAAAGATCCAGGCCCTTTTGCGTCAGTCGATACTCGTGCCGCACCGGCCGGTCACCGTAGGGTACTTTCTTCAATACGCCCTCGGCGACCAGTTTCTTCAGCCTGTCGGCCAGGATGTGGCGCGTGATCCCCAGCCGGGCCTCGAACTCGTCAAACTTGCGGATGCGCAGGAAACAGTCACGCAGGATCAGCAACGTCCAGCGGTCGCCAATCACCGATACGGTACGGGCTACGGAGCATTTTTCGCCGCCCAGTTCATTCCAACGCATTCTGTCCTCTCTCATTCATCACTCGGTCACAGGAGTTCTATATAAGAACCCATATGTCACGGCCAGAGGTGAGCGTGCCCCGTGTCGCCGTCCGGTGCTCAAGCGATTTTTCACAAACACCACGCGATCTTCTACCGCAGCCACCCCTGCACGCGGCCGGATGCCGGAATACAGAGGTCGGGAAGACTATCTGGAACAGATTAGTGTAACTCTCGGAGGTTTAGATGACAAAGCGTCAGGTTGTCTTGTGCCACCCCGTCAGAACGGCGATAGGCACCTATAACGGCTCTCTCAAGGAAGCTCCGGCGACGGATCTGGGCGCCATGGTGGTGCGGGAAACCGTACGGAGATCCGGGTTGGACCCATCGTCCTTAGGTGCGGTCGTGATGGGCAATGTAATCCAGGCCGGCAACGGTATGAACCCCGCGCGGCAGGCGGCGATGCACGGCGGACTGCCAGTTTCGGTCCCGGCGATGACAGTGAACCGCGTGTGCGGCTCAGGCGCACAGGCGATCGCAAACGCCGCCCAGGACATCTGGCTTGGCTTCGCCGATGCGGCCGTCGCCGGTGGCATGGAGAACATGGACCAGGCGCCGTATCTCGTCAGCGGCGGCCGCTGGGGCTATCGCATGGGCAACGCCGAGATCTACGACAGCATGCTTCGCGATGGACTGCTTGACGCCTTTTCGAACCTGCATTCCGGCTGGCACACGGAAGACCTTGTGTCAGGCATGCAGATCACGCGCGAGGCGCAGGACCGATGGGCGGAGCGATCGCAGCGACGCTTCAGTGCCGCCGCCGCCGCGGGCAAGTTCGCAGACGAGATCGTCCCCATCGACGTCAAGGCCAGGAAGGGCACCGAGACCTTTGCGAAAGATGAAGCACCGCGACCGGACACGTCGACCGCCGTGCTTGCCCAACTCCGGCCAGCCTTCCGGGAGAATGGGACGATCACGGCCGGGAATTCCCCCGGCCTCAATAGCGGTGCCTCCGCGATGATTGTTGCCGATCGGGCGTTTGCCGAGGCGCACGACATCGAACCGATGGGGCGCCTCGTCTCCTACGGCATTGGGGCTGTCGAGCCCGGAATGTTCGGGCTCGGCCCTGTTCCGGCGGTCCGGCAAGCCCTCGCCCGAGCGGGGTGGAAGCTGACGGACCTGGAGAGGGTCGAGATCAACGAGGCCTATGCCGCCGTCCCTCTTGCCGTCATGCAAGAGCTCGGATTACCGGAAGAAATCGTCAACGTGGAAGGTGGGGCCGTCGCGCACGGTCATCCCATCGGCGCAACCGGCGCGGTGCTGGCGACGCGGCTGCTCCACTCCATGCGCAGGGACGGGCTGCGGCGTGGACTTGTCACGTTGTGCATCGGCGGCGGACAGGGCATCGCGCTGGTGATCGAGGCAACCTGATGACTTCTTCAGGGGGGACAAAACTTCAGGCAGGGGACTACATGGCGTCCACTCAATCGGCCGTTAAGGTCGCTGTACTCGACGACTATCAGAACGTCGCCCTGCGGATGGCGGACTGGTCGCCACTGGCGGGGCGGGCGACGATCACCGTCTTCAACGATCATCTCGATGACCCGGACGCCGTGGTCGCGCGACTGCAGCCGTTCGAAGTCGTTTGCGTCATGCGGGAACGCACACCTCTGCCGCGCGCGATTATCGAGCGACTGCCGAACCTGAAGCTGATTGCCTCGACCGCTTTTCAGAATGCTTCCATCGACGTCAAGGCAGCCCGTGAACGGGGCATCGCAGTGCTGCACACAAGCTACGACTCAACCCCGACCATCGAACTGACATGGGCCCTGATTCTCGCCGGCGCCCGCCATATCACAGTTGAGAACGCGTCGTTCCGCGCCGGGGGCTGGCAGCGTTCGGTCGGCATCGGTTTGACAGGTAAGACTTTGGGCGTTCTCGGCCTGGGCAATATCGGCGGGGAGGTCGCCCGGATCGGTCGTGCCTTCGGGATGCGCATTATCGCGTGGAGCGAAAACCTCACCCCGGACAAGGCTGCAGCGGGGGGCGCCGTATATGTCCCGAAGGACGACCTGTTCCGGCAATCGGATTTTCTGACCATCCACCTCGTTCTCAGCCGGCGCACCCGCGGACTGATCGGGGGCGCTGAACTCGCACTGATGAAACCCTCGGCTTGGCTGATCAACACGTCGCGTGCCCCGATCGTCGACGACAGTGCCTTGCTCTCCGCCTTGCAAGGCCATCAGATTGCGGGCGCCGCCGTGGATGTCTTCGACGTAGAACCGCTACCGGCAGACCATCCCTATCGGTCGCTCGATAACATGCTCGGGACACCGCACATCGGCTACGTTTCTGAGGAACTTTTGCGAATGTTCTATGGCGACACTGTCAAGAACATCGTTGCCTGGCTGGACGAGACCTCCTCTCCGACTGACAGCGCGGGCTAGAGCGCTCTAGCCGCACGCGCAACAGGAAACAGACGCCGTATTCAAGGGGGACTGGCATGAGACACCGTTCAGTATCCACCATCGCGGCAGTGCTTGCCACCCTATATCTTTCCGCACCGGCCTGGGCCCAGCCGGCCGATCCGCCGACCCCCACAACGCGCATCTTCGCCATCGGGACAATCAATCCCGGAGTAAATCCCGCGGCCGTTAAATCGATCCTGCCGACCGAAGTTCGCGAAACGGTGAAGCTCTATCTGGACGGGAAGATCGATCAATGGTTCTCGCTTCAAGGCCGAAACGGTGTCGCGTTCATCCTGAACGTGACCGACCCAACGACCGCGCATGACATGCTCGAGAGGCTGCCGCTCGGGCAAGCACATCTGATGACCTTCGAGCTTATTCCGCTCGCGCCCCTTAATCCGCTTCGGCAACTGCAGGGGATGAGCACTGGCGCACCATAACAGGGCTATGCTCCTCCGCTGGTGGCCGCAGCGACAAGACATCCAAGTTAGTGCCCGATCGCAGAGAAAACCGACCCGCGACGCGACCACGATTCGCCGCCTGAATCGGCTACTTCCAAACAACGCGCTTCTATAATGCGCGATACCAGGAGGCCCCCGTAAGGCTGGTCAGTTGCTTGGAACCGTCCGGGCCGCCTGCGTGCACCAGAACGCACCGCCCAGACGCCGTAGTCTAACCCCCGGGGGCAGTCGACACCGCGCTCATTGCCCGGCACCCGGTGAGAAACAACCGGGCGCAGGCTCTCGCCCGCGCCGCAATCTCGTCGGCACTGGGGGCTTCTCGCTGTCCCAGCATGACCGCC
>JAQGHW010000987.1 GCA_028291505.1 Rhodopila sp.
GCCTTGGCCCATTTCGGCAACCCCTGGGGCTTCGCCCAGCCGACGGCACAGCTGGTCTCTCAGCTGTCGCGTGGTTTTAGTGAAGTCGACATCGGTCATCTTTCGTAGGCCGAAGTTCAACGCCGCCCGGTGCGGAGGCCACGCATTACGCCGGGGACAGATCTGGTTAGGGCAAAACGCCCACAGCTGGACTGTTACGTCGCCGCGTGCATCGGGCCATCGTTGTGTCTGGCGATGCCCCGCATCCGGAACCGGACCCTTTGCCGGGGACAGACATCTTCACGGCGCCACCGCATGACGCCATGTTGCGGCGGTGCTTCGTCTGAACCGCCTCACCCTGACCGACTTCCGTGGCTACACCGCGCTGACCTGGCGCCCGGTGGCGCGGATCAGCGTGCTGTTCGGCCCGAATGGCAGCGGCAAGACCAACCTGCTGGAGGCATTGTCGCTGCTGGTCCCGGGACGCGGACTGCGCGGCGCGCGCAATGCCGACCTGCCGCGCCAGGGCGGTCCTGGCGGCTGGGCGGTCAATGCGCGCCTCCACACCCAGGACGGCGAGACCAGCATCGGCACTGGTGCCGACCCGGAGGCCGACCGCCGCGTCTTCCGCCTGGATGGCGCCGCCCCGCGCAACCAGGCCGACATCGCCCGGCTGGTCGCCGCGGTCTGGCTGACGCCACAGATGGACCGGCTGTTCCAGGAGGGGCTGGCCGGGCGGCGGCGCTTCCTCGATCGCCTGGTATGGGCGCTGGAACCCGGCCACGCGCGCGAAATGGCGTCACACGATACCGCGGTGGGCAGCCGCAACCGCCTGCTGGCGGAAGGCCGCCAGGACCGCGCCTGGCTGGCGGGTCTGGAAGATGCCATCGCCCGCCATGCGGTTGCCGCCTCTGCTGCCCGGCTGAGCCTGGCGACCCGCCTGAATGCCCATATCCAGACCGCGGCCGGCGCGTTCCCGGCGGCGCGCATCGATCTCGCCTGTCCGATCGCCGAACGCCTGGCGACCGAACCCGCCCTGGCAGTGGAGGACTGGCTGCGCGCCGGCCTGGAGGCGAACCGCGCCCGCGATGCAGCGGCCGGTACAAGCGCCCTGGGGGCTCACCGCACCGATATGTGGCTGACCGACGTTACCACCGGGACTCCGGCCGCCTTGGCCAGCACAGGGCAGCAGAAGGCCCTGCTGATCGGCGTCATACTGGCCCATTCCGGGCTGATCGCGTCGGCGCGCGGCTTCGCCCCGCTGCTGCTGCTCGACGAACCCGCCGTTCATCTGGACGCGGACCGGCGGGCGGCGCTATGGAGCGTCCTCACATCATTGCCGGCGCAGACCATCGTCACCGGGACCGACGCCGACATATTCCTGCCGCTGGCCGGCCAGGCGGAGGCGTTCGCCACGGGCGGGGGTGCCCTGCACCCGGACGGGCGATTTATTCGGCCCGAAGCCGAGGCAACCCCTGTCCCGGCGGCCCGGTAGATGCTATCTATCTAGAGTATCAAACCCCACTTTATGGAGTCGTCCCTCGGCATGTCCGACAACGCCGCGCCGCCCCCTGATTCTGACCCCGAAGCGTACGACGCCGCCTCGATTTCGGTCCTCAAAGGCCTCGATGCCGTGCGTCGACGTCCCGGCATGTATATCGGGGACACCGACGATGGCTCCGGCCTGCACCACATGGCGTTCGAGATCATCGATAACGCCGTGGATGAGGTCCAGGCCGGTTTCGCGTCGAACGTCGAGCTGACCCTGAACGGCGACGGCAGCGTGACCGTGCGCGACGACGGGCGCGGCATCCCGACCGACATCCACCTCGAGGAAGGCATTTCCGCGGCCGAGGTCGTGCTGACCCGCCTGCACGCGGGGGGAAAGTTCAACCAGAACTCCTACAAGGTGTCCGGCGGCCTGCACGGTGTCGGCGCCGCGGTGGTGAACGCCCTGTCCGAGTGGATGGAGGTCCGCATCTGGCGCCTCGGCCAGGAGCACCGCATCCGCTTCCAGCACGGCGAGCCCGACGGCCCGTTGGAAATCGTCGGTCCGGCCGATCGCGGCAGCGGCACCGAGGTAACCTTCAAGGCCAGCCCCGGCACCTTCACCAAGACCGAATTCGATTTCACCCTGCTGGAACGCCGGCTGCGGGAGCTTGCCTTCCTGAATTCCGGCATGACGGTGGTGTTGCGCGACGAACGCCACACTCCGGCGGTGGAAAGCGTCATGCGCTACGACGGCGGCCTGGTGGCATTCGTGGAATGGCTGGATCGCTCGAAAGTCGCGGTCTTCACGCCCCCCATCAGCTTGCGCACCTCCGACGATCAGTTGGGAATCCGAGCGGAATTCGCCCTGTCGTGGAACGATAGTTTTCATGAGACGATGCTGTGCTTCACCAACAACATTCCGCAGCGCGACGGCGGATCCCACCTGGCCGGCTTCCGCCAGGCGCTGACCCGTGTGGTGACGAAATACGCCCAGAGCATGGGCAAGAAGGACTCTCTCGAATTGGTCGGGGAGGACATGCGGGAGGGCATGACCGCGGTGCTGTCGGTCAAAGTGCCGGATCCGAAATTCTCCTCGCAGACCAAGGACAAGCTGGTTTCGTCCGAGGTGCAGCCCGTGGTGCAGGCGGCGGTCGCCGATGCCGTGTCGCATTGGTTCGAGACTCACCCGAAAGAAGCCAAGGGCATCATCCAGAAGGTGATGGACGCCGCCGCCGCGCGCGAAGCTGCCCGAAAAGCACGCGAGCTGACCCGCCGTAAGGGCGTGCTGGACGTTTCCACGCTGCCGGGCAAGCTGGCCGACTGCCAGGAACGCGATCCCGCCAAATGCGAGATCTTCATCGTCGAGGGTGACAGCGCCGGCGGGTCCGCCAAACAAGGCCGCGACCGCAAGTTCCAGGCGATCCTGCCGCTGAAAGGCAAGATCCTGAACGTCGAGCGCGCTCGGTTCGATCGCATGCTGGGTAGCCAGGAAATCGGCACGCTGATCACCGCGTTGGGCACCGGCATCGGGCCAGGCGCGGTCGAGCAGGGTGGTTTCGACGCCGGCCGGCTGCGCTACCACCGCATCGTCATCATGACGGACGCCGATGTGGACGGATCGCACATCCGGACGCTGCTGCTGACGTTCTTCTTCCGCCAGATGCGCGAACTGATCGAGCGCGGGCATCTGTATATCGCTCAACCGCCGTTGTATCGCGCCAAGCGGGGCAACGAAGAACGCTACCTGAAGGACGACAACGCGCTGGAATCCTTCCTGCTGGACAAGGCTTTGGCAGACGCTCGGCTGACCTATGCCAATGGCGACGTGCACGAGAAGGAGGAATTGCGGCGCGAGGTCAACCTGCTGCGCGAGGCGTCGCACAACCTGAAACGGCTGTCCTCGGTGATTCCGGTAGCGCTGCTGGAACAGGCGGCGATCGCCGGCGTGCTGACTCCCGATCCGGTGCGCGCCACGGCTGCCGCGCCGGAGTTCGCGACGCGGCTGAACGCGGTGTCGCTGCCGACGGAACAGGGCTGGGTGGTGAGTGCCGACAACGGGTTGACCCTGTCGCGGACGGTGCGTGGGGTCGCCGAACGCTATGCGCTGGAGCCGTCCGCGTTGCGCAGCGCCGAGGCCCGTTGGCTTGCCGAACGGGCCACCGCGCTGGCTCAGCGGTTCAGCGTTCCGGCGAAACTGAAGCTGGATTCGCAGGAGCCGACGGTGGCTGGTCCGGCCACGGCCTATGACCGCATCATCGCACACGGGCGGCGGGGGCTGTCGGTGCAGCGGTTCAAAGGGTTGGGCGAGATGAACCCCGACCAGCTTTGGCAGACGACGCTGGACCCGTCGATCCGCACGCTGCTGCAGGTGAAGGTGGGAGATTCCGAGGACGCCGCGCAGGTGTTCAGCACGCTGATGGGCGATGTCGTGGAGCCTCGACGGGACTTCATCGTGGGGAATGCGCTGAAGGTGGCGAACCTGGACGTCTAGGCTACGTTTGTGGTCGGCGACGAAAATCCAGTTTAAGCCATGATTGCCTGGACAGAGACCGGGCGTGCGCTGAGGCGATCAAAAAGATGCGCGCCGCCTTCGCCTCATGCGGGTGATCCCACAGCGCCATGGAAGTAATCGTCAACTTGTCGATTGCGAAGGTTGTGGAAAGACTGGGCCAAGGGGTCCAGCCCTAGCCTTGGGGCCATGCGTCGTTATGTTCGTTCTGTGTTCCAGCCTGTTGTGCCAAGCACGGCCCGATTAACTGCCGCTTGGCCGACTGTCGTTCGGTTCATTGTTGCCCTGACCCTGGCAAGCCGCGCCGCCCCGGCTGATCTGCCAAGGCCGAGGCATCGGGGCCGCGCTCGTCACCGAACTCATTCTCTTATCGTTTCTTTACGAGAAGATGTG
>JAQGHW010000039.1 GCA_028291505.1 Rhodopila sp.
GCGACCGCGATGGAAACCGGGGCGGACGGGGCGGGTTCGGTCGGGCCTCGCGGGGCGTAGTGGTCGCGGATGGCGTTGGCGACTTCGGGTGCCTCGCCGTCATGCAGGGCGTAGTAGCGGCCCATGACGCCTTGCAGTTCGGGAAACTCCCCCACCATTCCGGTGACGAGGTCGGCTTTCGCCAGTTCGGCGGCTCGGGCGGCCTGGACCGGATCGGCGTCGACCTGGCGGGCGATCGTGGCGGCCAGTTCGATGAGCCGGCGGACGCGGTCGCCCTGGGTGCCGAGTTTGGCCTGGAAGGTGACCCGGTCAAGCGCGGGAATGCGCGTTTTCAGGCGGGTTTTGCGGTCCAGGTCCCAGAAATGCCGAGCGTCGGAGAACCGGGCGCGCAGGACGCGTTCGTTGCCGGCGATGATGGCGGTGCCGTGGTCGTCAGCCTCGATATTGGCGACGAAGGCGAACCACGGGGCGGCGGCACCATCCGGGGTGCGCAGCGCGAAATAGCGCTGGTTGACCCGCATGGAGACCTGCATGACCTCGGGCGGCAGATCCATGTGCTCGTCGGCGATCCGCCCAAGGTGCGGGACGGGCCATTCGACCAGGCCGGCGACCTCATCCAGCAGGCCCGGGTCGTCTACCACGGTCAGGTGCTGTTCGGCGGCGAGCCCGGCGATGCGGTCGGCGATAACGCGTCGGCGGTCGGCGGCGTCCACCAGGACGCGGTGTCCGGTAAGCTTCTCCCGCCAGTCGACCGCGCTGGAGACGGCGAAGGCGCCGGGGGCGTGGAAGCGGTGGCCCTCGGTCAGGTTGGCGCTGGCCAGGCCGTGGCCGTCATCGGCACCGTCACGCAGGTCGAACGGGACGACCGCGCCATCCAGCAGGCACGTAATCCGGCGCAGCGGGCGGACCCAGACGAAGGCGCTGGTGCCGCCCCAGCGCATGGATTTGGGCCAGGGGAATCGGCGGAGCAGGCCCGGCATGGTGGTGGCAATCAGATCCGCGGCGGACACGGCGGCCGCACGTTTCTCCAGCACCCAGTACTCGCCTTCCTGACGCACCTGCTCGCGGCTGGCGTTGTGCTTGCGCAGGAAGCCGGTCAGCGCCTGCTCGGGGGCGCTGGCACGGGGGCCGCGTTCGGGGGAGCTGGCAGCGCCGACCTCGGCGGCGACCTCGGCACGCAAGGCAATGCGGCGGGGGCCGAACCAGGAGGCGATGTTGGCGGGGGAAATGGCGCCGAGGCCGGTCGTGACGGCGCGTTCAAGCTCGGCCGCCGCGCCGCGTTGCATGCGGGCGGGGATTTCCTCGCTGAACAGCTCGATGAAGAGTTCGGCCATCGATCAGTCCTTCAGCGCCGGCTCGATATCGGTCTGGGCGAAATCGCTGCCCTTGAACAGGAGGGGTTCGCGGGTCTCCTTGGCGAGGGCATAGGCAAAGCAATCGCCGTAGTTCAGGCGTGCGGGGTGAATGCCGCGACCAAACATCCGCCAGGCATGGCGGGCGATTGCCGCTTGCGAAACCGAGACCGGCATCAACTCGATCTGCGCGTCACGCATGAAATCCTCGAAGCGGCTGACCGACAACGCGCCACCCCTGCGGTCGACCACCATCGTCGCCTCCAGCCAATTTGCAACCGACATCCGACGTGGCGCGCCTTCCAGCATAGCGTCGACAAAGCGAAACCGATCAGATTCCCGGAGCACGATCGCAAGTATGGCGGACGAGTCGAGAATCACCGAGGCAGGCCCGTCTCGTCATCATAGAGCCAGTTGTGGTCCGAGGTCACGCCGGGGGACATGTCGGCACTGATTTCGTCCGCGAGCGACAACAGTCTTGCCCTTAGAGCGGCTTTATCACGTAATCGCTGCTCACGGTCGAGTTCGGTTCGCAGTGCTTTGGTCACGACCGTTGTCAGGCTTTCGCCAGTCAGTTCCGACAGGCGGGAAGCCAGGCGGTAGGCATCCTCACTCTTGATGTTCAATTGCGTGCCCATGTCCACCTCGGGGTAGATGTCGGGGGCAGTATGGTAGAATAAAAGGGCCGGTGCCACACAAGGATTGCCGCGCGAGGTCACCGCGGAAAGCCGTTCTCGTCATAGAGGCAGCCATGGTCCGAGGTGATCGGCTGCCTAAGATGAGCCCGTATCTCCCTTCCCGCCGCCAGCATGCGGGAAACCTTCGCCTTGATGTCGCGTTCCCGGGCCTCATGAGCGCGCAGCCTCCGGGCGTCGATTGGACATTTTTCGGGCCCGTCAGTCATGCCGCCTCGCCTTCCACCCAGGCCTCACAGCAGCCCTTCGCCAGCACCCGCACACGGCCGATGTAGCTGGCACGTTCGGTGACGCTGATCACGCCGCGCGCGTCGAGCAGGTTGAACAGATGGCTCGCCTTGATGCACTGGTCGTACGCGGGCAGCGCCAGTTTGCGCTCCAGCAGGGCGGCGCATTCAGTCTCGGCGTCGGCGAAATGGCGGGACAGCATCGCGGTGTCGGCGAATTCGAAATTATATGCGCTGTATTCTCGTTCGGCGCGCAGAAACACCTCCCCGTACTTCACCCCCGCACCGTTGAAGTCGAGGTCATACACATTCTCCCTGTCCTGAACGTACATCGCCAGGCGTTCCAGGCCGTAGGTCATCTCGAAACTGGGGAAGGTTACCGGGATGCCGCCGACCTGCTGGAAATAGGTGAACTGGCCGACTTCCATGCCGTCGCACCAGACCTCCCACCCCAGGCCCCACGCGCCGAGGGTCGGGCTTTCCCAGTCGTCCTCCACGAAGCGGAAATCGTGCCGCAGCGGGTCCAGGCCGATCTCCCGGTAGCTCTGCAGCAGCAACGCCTGCGCGTCCGCCGGGCTGGGCTTCATGATCACCTGATACTGATAGTAGTGCTGCAGCCGGTTGGGGTTCTCGCCGTAGCGGCCATCGGTCGGGCGGCGGCTGGGCTGCACATAGGCGGCACGCCACGGCTTCGGACCCAGGGCGCGCAACGTCGTGGCGGGGTGGAAGGTGCCGGCGCCCATCTCGACGTCATACGGCTGCAGGATCACGCAGCCCTGGCGCGCCCAGAAGCCATGCAGCCGCAGAATAAGGTCCTGGAAGCTCGGTGCGGTTGAGGTCATCGTCGTCCTGCAGGCGTGGCGGTTCGTGGCAGCGGGGCGCCGTCGAGCATCCCAGCCCTCGCGGCGGAAGGTCAGGCAAGGTGCTTCGACCCCTTCAACCGCGTAGCCTTTGAAATCCATTCATTGAGGTTTGGAAGTCAAGGGGCCTGCAGCGGTCTCGCGTTTCCAAACCTTAATCTGGCCGGATGCGGGCTCTGCCGGGCAGATCTAGAATCCCGGCTTCCAATGACGGCCACAAGAGGTCTATGTGGCGGCCCCGCTGGATCGGAGGCTCGACTCGGGGTCGTGACCGGTCCCGGCCCGAGATTGTACAGGTGAGGCTCAGACGATATGACCAGAAACCGGGTTGCCCCCCCTGCAGGCGTGATGCGCCACCTGACGGGGATCGCCATTGCGCGCCACCTGACGGGGACCGCCATTCTTATGACCGGCCTGCTGCTGGCCGGCTGCTCCCGTGACTCTGGCGACGCCGGTCGATTGAGACTGCGAGTCTATGCCGCCGATCTCGCCGGCGCGGCGAAGGTCTGCGATGTGCCGAAGGTCAACCCGCTCGCGGGCGGAGGTTCCGAGGCGCCGATGACGATGGCGAATGACGGCGGCTGGTGCGGTATCCGCGTACACCAGGATGGTCCCAAGCCGTTCGGGGTCGGGCTGCTGATCGCTCGCCCCAACCATGGTGCCGTCCTGATCCATGAGGTCGGTGACGAAACGCGGATCGACTACACGCCGGATCGCGGCTTCGCCGGCCGCGACGCCTTCTCGGTGAAGCTGATCCCGGGGGACGCGATCGTCCAGGTGGGGGTGACGGTAACGCCGCAACCAAAAATGACCGGTTCGGCCGGCTCCTAGTACCCGATCGCGGAGAAGGAGGGCGTCAGCCCCCCGCGAGCAAGCAGGCTTAAGTGGCAGGGTCTCCGGGCGAGCAATTGTCGCGATTCGACCCGAAAATCCGGGGTATCAGTCAAACGGCAACCCAACGTAGTTCTCCGCCAGCGAACGCGCCGAAGCCTGCGAGCTACGAACCAGATCGAGATCAGCGAAGTGGATGCGCTGCTCAAAATCGGTCTCAAGCTCGTTCCGGTGCAACATCGTCGTCATGTACCAGGAAAACCGCTCCGCCTTCCACACGCGACGCAGGCAGATCGCGCTGTACCGGTCGAGCAGATCCTGGCTGTTGCCCCGATATTTCGCGTCCAGCGCCCGAGACAGAACCAGCACGTCCGCCACCGCCAGGTTCAGGCCTTTCGCCCCGGTCGGCGGCACGATATGCGCGGCGTCGCCGGCGATGAACAGGCGGCCATACTGCATCGGCTCGCAGACGAACGAACGCAGCGGAATGATGCCTTTCTGGAGGATAGGACCTTCCGTCAGCGACCAACCGTCATCCGTGCCGAAACGGGTATGAAACTGCCCCCAGATGCGATCATCGGACCAGTTGGAGATGTCGTCCCCGGGGTCGCACTGGATATACAGGCGCTGCACGTCGGGGGAACGCGTGCTGAGCAACGCAAACCCGTCCTGCTGATTGGTGTAGATCAGCTCGTGCCAGGAACGCGGGGCCCTGGTGAGGATACCGAGCCAGCCGAACGGGTAGATTTTCTGGTACTCTGTTCGATTCTTGGCCGGAATGGCTTGCCGTCCCGGTCCATGAAAACCGTCCGCGCCAACGACATAATCGCAGTCGATCGTATCCAGTGCGCCGGTTCCGTCCCGCCGGAAATCGATCGCCGGCCGGGCGGTGTCGATACCGCGAATGGTCGTACCCCCGACGCCGAAGATGATTTCCCCGCCATCACTCAGCCGGCCGGCAATCAGATCCTTCAGCACCTCATGCTGCGGATAAACCACCACGCGCTTGCCATCGGTCAGGCCCTGGATGTCGACGTGGTGACGCTCGCGATTCCATTGCAACGTGATGCCATCATGGAAATGGCCTTCCCGCAGCATCCGCTCACCCAGTCCGAGTTCCTGCATCAACTCGACGACCCAGTGCTCCAGCACGCCCGCGCGGACGGTCTCCTCAACGTCATCCCTGCTGCGGGATTCGATGTTGACGGCGCTGATCCCAACGCGACGCAGCAAATGGGCCAGGAACAGACCAGCCGGTCCAGCGCCGATGATGCCGACCTGCGTCCGCACGTCAGGCCGCCGCCGCGGTGGCGCGTGCCACGGCGTCCCCGAGTTTCAGGATCCGCGTGGCGTTCTGCGAGAACAGTTTTTCGATCACGCCCGGCCGGAAGCCCTCCATCTCCCATTCGTCGCAGCACTGGCCCGGGCTCCAGCCGGGATAGTCGGACCCGAACAGCACTTTGTCCTGCAGGCGACGTTGCATGTCGTGCTTCAACGCCGCTGGAATGTATTTCGGCCCCCAGCCGGAGATGTCGATCGACACATTGGCCTTGTGGATCGCCACCGCGATCAGTTCCTCGGTCCAAGGCCAGCCAGGGTGCGCCGCGACAATATTCAGTTGCGGGAAATCGGCGGCGACATCGTCGATGTTCGGGATCGGGCGCGCGTGGCCAAGCTTGAACCCAAGGCCACCCGGCTCCCCGGAACCGATCGCCGTGGTGCCGCAATGGATCAGCACCGGCGCGCCAAGCGACTGCAGCAGGTCCCAGATCGGATAGAACTGCCGGTCGTTGGGCGAGAAGCCTTGCACCGGCGGCTGGTATTTGACGCCCAGCAGGCCAAGCGTCCTGATCGCGTGCTCGATCTCCTCCAGTCCCTTGCGGCCGCGCCAGGGATCGACCATCGCCCAGCCCGGCAAGAACACATCCGGATAATCCCGGGTCAGCGCCGCCAGCGCCTCGTTCGCGTACACCCCGCCTGCCGCACCGTGTTCGGCATCCCATGCGATCGGGATGGCCAGCGCATCGTCACGACGGAAATCATCGGCGATCTGGGAGTCCGGGCGTGCGGCGAACTTGCCTTTGAACATCCGCTGGGCGGCCGGCATGAATGGCATGCTGGCCTGGACGTAGGCTTCGTTCATCGGATGGACATGCACATCGATGGCGCGCAAAACGATGCCTCCCTGGAGCAATCTGACGCTAACTGGACGGGTCAACCCAGAACAGCGAAATTGTCATTGCGAGCCAGACGAAGCAATCCCCGGGTTGACAAACCTTAACCAGCCGGCCGGGAAGCCCCTGGAGCGTTTTCAACCTGCACAGTCAGGGTGAACGCTCTATCTTCGAACGATCATGCCGGGCAGCCCTGCTGTCCAGCTCTCCCGCGCCAGGTCGATCGTGGTGCGATCCGCGATCAGCACAAGCCGTGACCGCCGCTCGCCGTTCGGCCAGGCATCCAGTTCGACCGGAGCGTTCAGGACGTGATGCACGCCCTGCACCACGACCGGACCATCAACGCCATCGATATCCAGCATGCCCTTCACCCGCAGCAAGCGTTCACCATGCCTGATCCGGATCCTGCGCAACCAGTCGTCGAAAGCCCGCCACCCCAACGGTCGATCCGCGAGAAGCGACACCACCGCGTGGCGCCCGAGATGGTTTGGACCAACGCTCTCCGCGAACAGACCCGACCGCTGCGGTACCCCAGCGGACAAGGAAGGGTCGAAAAATGCAGGCGGAAACAGTGATGCGGCTTCGACCGCGCCATGTGCCGCCGTAAGGATCGGCGCGACCGGATTCTGCTCTCGCAGTTCAACCCGCAACCGTTCAAGACCCTCCTCGGCAGCGAGGTCCGTCTTCGTCAGCACCAGCCGATCCGCCAGTGCCACCTGGTTGCGCGTTTCCGGATGGCGCGCCAACTGGCTTTCGCCGAACAGGGCATCGACAGTCGTCACAATCGCCTCCAGCCGCATCGCCCGAGACATCACCGGGTTCCGCAGGATCGCCTGGGCGATCGGTGCCGGATCGGACAGTCCGGACGGCTCGATGACAAGCCGCTGAAACCGCGGAACCTGACCGTCTTCGCGGCGACTGAACAGCCGCATGACGGCGTCCTCCATGTCGCCGGCCAAATTGCAGCACAGGCAGCCGTTCGCCAGCACCACCGTCTTATCGGCACCATGATCGATCAGATCGCGGTCCAGCGGAACGTCGCCGAATTCATTGACCGCGACCGCGGTGCCCGCCATGCGTGGATCGCGCAGCAAGGCGTTGATCAGCGTGGTCTTGCCGCTACCCAGAAAACCGCTCAACAACGCCACCGGCAGCCGATCCCGGTCGGCATCCTGGGTCAGAAACGAAAAGCGGTTCACACGCTTTCCTTCAAGAACCGGTCCACCAGCCGATCCGCCTCCGTCCGATCCGCCCGCATCTGGACATTCTGCCGATTGCGCGCGCCCGAGGTCAGGTAGAATCGCTCATACTGTTCGTTCCGGCTCGCCAGCGCGCTGCCGGCGAAATCCCAGCCGAGGCGGAAAATCCGAGCCCGGTCAAAAGCGCTGGTGTTGCGCGCACCACCCAGGTATTTGTCGATCAGTGGCCGCAGCGCGGGATCGTCGAATGCGCCCGCGGCCGGCGTCGCCAGCACGTTATGCGACCCGATCAGCCGGATGATCTCGTTCACGCGAGGAAACCAGTACGGCAGTGAGGTCCGCAGCGCGTCCATTGGGCGCCCATCCAGGAACCACGCGCCGTTGCCGTGATGATAGGCCCCCTCCTCCGCCGCGCGAACCGCTGACCGGGTCAATTCGGCATAGGACCAGATCTCGCCCAGCATTTGCAGCGTGGCGGGATCGGAGGCACCAATCGCTTCGGCCATCCGATTGGCGATACCCCAGGCGAACTCCAGCTTGGTCCACGCCCGAACCATCGTCTGGTGCATCGCGTTGGCGCGCCAGCTGGCCGACATGACCGTGTTGTAAACCGGCAGGTTGCCATCGATGAACACGCGGTTTCGCGGCACCTCGACGTTGTCGAAAATGACGAACGCGTCCTGCTCGTCGAAGCGCCCGGACAGCGGATGATCGAACCGGTTGTTCGGCAGCGAAACGCTGTCGCGGCAGATGAATTTCAGCCCGGGCGTGTCCATGCGGATGCAGAATGACAGCGCGTGGCGCCGGCTGGCATCGGGCATCGGCTGGCTGGGGTAGACCGCGATCTCGTCAGAGAACGGCGCCAGCGTCGCCAGCACCCGAGCGCCCCGCACCAGAATCCCGTGCTCGGTCTTCTCGACCGTGTGCAACTGGGTCTCATCGAAGCCCGCCGGGACGTGGCCCTTCGACTTGTCCGACGTGGCATGGATCAAGGTGTGGGTCAGGCTGAGGTCTTCGCGCGCCAGTTGTTTCTGGAACGCCACCAGATTGGCCGCGCCTTCGTCGTTGCCATTGGCGCCCCATTCGTCGCTGCGCCCGGCGAAGCCCGCATAGGTGACGTTCATATAGTCCGGCGTGCGCCCCATCAGCCCGACCGAGAACTCGGCGACCCGGCGCAGCGCCGTGTGGCGACGCAACAGATCCGCCTTCGACCGAGGGATCATATGGCTGACGGCGATTGCCTCGCCGGTTTCGGGGTCGGGCATCAGGCAGTCGTCGGGATATTGGTAATGCAGGTCGTAGACCGCCGCGATCGCCTCGGCCGCGCCGCGC
>JAQGHW010000084.1 GCA_028291505.1 Rhodopila sp.
CGCCGAAGCTTCGGCCGTGGGCTCGGTTTTCGCCGGATTGGTCGTGCCTTGGGGCCCTCAAGCTCACTCTCGATCTTCATCTAAGAACCACTGTCAACGTCACACAGAGTAGCTTACTGCTGGACAATCTACATGTATAACCTCTTCGCAACCGCGAATGCTCATCGAGCATCTGAGAACTCCCGGTGGGCTTTCGTGCTGGCAGATCGCCGGTAACGTCAACTGTCTCAAAGTATGAATCCAAAAGTTTGAGCCGCGGTCAATCCGATTCCTGATACCTACGGCCCGAGGGTCCCCATCGATTTTTATGCGCGGATCAGACCTTGGGTAGGGGCCAAATATGCGGGAGGCAAATCGTTCGGCAGGCAGCCACCGCGCTCAAAAAGGGCAGCGAAGGTAGTCCCGGGCGGGTCCCTGCACGATTTACAATAGCCAAAGGTTGCTTCTTTCCCCTGGACGCGAGACAGCTCGCACTGACGGCCATTTGGCACCCCGTTGCTGCGCACAGACGATACAGGACGAACCGTCCTTATTCAACGCAAACGCCCAACCGCGCCACACCTGCCAGTTATTCGCGCCATCCCCAGCATGTCGCATACACTGCCCACCTATGACCCAATCACCCGAATCCCAATTCGCCACCTTCGTCTCCACGCTCGGCCGCGGCCCGGGCCGATCGCGCGCGCTGACGCGGGAGGAAGCGGATACCGCCTTCGGCATGGTGCTACGCGGCGAAGCCGACCCTCATCAGGTCGGCGCGTTCCTCATGCTGCTCCGCTTCCGGGGCGAGGATGCCGAGGAAATCACCGGCATGGTCCAGGCGGCACGCGCCCATGCAAATCTCGGGCGTCCCGAACTGGCGGTCGATCTCGACTGGCCGTCCTACGGCGCCGGCCGGACCCGCGGTGCGCCATGGTTCCTGCTCTCCGCCCTCGCCCTCGCCCGGTCCGGGATCAGCATCCTGATGCACGGTTCGAACGATTTTTCCTCCGGCATCACCGTGCACGACGGCCTGGCGGCGATCGGCCTGCACCCCGACGCCGATCTGGCATCCGCCGAGACGACCCTGCGGTCGACCCGCTTCGCCTATCTGCCGCTGCACTCGATGGCCCCCGATCTGGACCGGCTGCTGGACATGCGGCGCCTGTTCGGCCTGCGCTCCCCGGTGAACACCGCCGCTCGCTTGCTGAACCCGGGGGACGCGCCGTTCGGGATCGATGGCGTGTTCCATCCGCCGTACATCGACGTGCATCTGGGGGTCGCGGAGCGGATGGGCCGCCGCCGGCTACTGGTGCTGAAGGGCGGCGGCGGGGAGGCGGAACGCGTGCCGCTGAAGCCCGCCACCGCCTCGGTCTGGGATCGGGAAGCCGGACGGCAGGAGTATCGGCTGCCGGCAGTCGAAGGGCTGCGAACCCATCCTCCCGCGGGCGACACGGCGGCATCGTTCGCCTCGGTCTGGACGGGGGAGACCACCCCGGAGACGCCGCTGGCGACTATACGAGCGACGATTGCGCTGGCGCTGCTGGCGATGGGGCGGACGGGGGATCCGGCCGCTGCGATGGACCTTGCCGGGACGATCTGGGCGGCGCGCCGCTAACGGCGTAGAAGACCCACCATGCGCTATATCTCGACCCGCGGGCAGGCACCCGCCCGTGATTTCGCCGACGTCCTGCTGGCCGGGCTCGCCGAGGATGGCGGCCTGTTCATGCCTGAATCCTGGCCGCATTTCAGTCCGGCAGACTGGCGAGCAATGCGCGGTCTCTCGTACGCGGATTTGGCCGCGCGGGTGATGCAGCCGTTCGTCGGGACGTCGATCCCGTTCGAGGTGCTGCGCTCGATCTGCAAGGAGGCGTATGCCGGCTTTGGCCATCCCGCCGTCGCGCCGCTGATCCAGTTGGAAACCAATCTGTTCGCGCAAGAACTGTTCCATGGCCCGACGCTCGCCTTCAAGGACATGGCGATGCAGGTGCTGGGACGGCTGTTCGACTATGTGCTGACGCAGCGCGACGGGCGTGTAACGATCGTCGGTGCGACCTCCGGCGACACCGGATCCGCGGCGATCGAGGCGTGCGCCGGGCGGGATCGTATCGATATCATGATCCTGCATCCGCGGGGGCGCACCAGTGAGGTGCAGCGCCGGCAGATGACCACGGTGCCGGCCGAAAACGTCGGAAATGTTGCCATCGAGGGTACGTTCGACGACTGCCAGGATCTGGTGAAGGCGATGTTCGCCGATGCCGGTTTCCGGGATGAGGTGCGCCTGTCAGCGGTGAACTCGATCAACTGGGCACGCATCGCGGCGCAGATTCCGTACTATGTCGCCGCGGCTCTCGCATTGGGGGCACCAGACCGGGATGTGGCGTTCAGTGTGCCCACCGGCAACTTCGGCAACGTGCTCGCAGCCTGGGCGGCTCGGCGGATGGGGTTGCCGGTGGCGCGACTGATCGTCGGGTCCAACCGCAACGACATTCTGGCGCGCTTCCTGGCATCCAACGACATGTCGATGATGCCTGTGGAACCGTCCCTGTCTCCCAGCATGGACATCCAGATCAGCTCCAACTTCGAGCGACTGCTGTTCGAGCTGCTGGACCGTGACCCGGACGCCACTCGAGCGACAATGCTGGATTTTCGGCGGACCGGCCGGATGACGGTGCCCGACGCGATCTGGCATCGCGCCCGGGGCCTGTTTCATGGCTTCCGCCTGGACGATCCGGGAACCGAGGCGGAAATCCGGCGGTTGCATG
>JAQGHW010000097.1 GCA_028291505.1 Rhodopila sp.
CTCCCCGATGTGGAAACGGCGGACCGGTTGGTGGCGCACGCGCGGGGTATCGGTGCAACCCTGGTGTTCGATCTCGATGATGATCTCTTGAACATCCCGCGCAATCATCCCGAGGCGCAGGTGCTTCGCCCCCGTGCCAAGGTCGTGCGCAGGATGCTGGATGTCGCTGACGTCCTCTGGCTGTCCACGCCTGCTCTGGCTGAGCGCCTGTCATCGATCCGTGCTGACGCCGAGGTGGTGGCGAATGGACTGGACGAACGCATCTGGACGCCGTCGACCGTACCCTCACAGGATCAACCGGTGCGCATCCTGTGCATGGGAACAACCACGCACGAACGCGATTTCGCGATGATAGAGCCCGCACTTTCCCGGTTGAAGGCCGAATATGACAACCGGGTCGTCATCGATATCGTCGGTATGACCACACGGAACGATCTTCCACCGGGTCTGAATCGAATTGGTCCGCCGGCCAACGCCTGGCGGTCCTATCCGGGTTTCGTGAACTGGCTGACGTCGGTGACCCCGCCGTGGCATATCGGGCTCGCACCTTTACTGGATACGCCGTTCAATTTGTGCAAGTCGCCGATCAAGGCGATGGACTATGCCGCGATGGGCCTGGTCGTTCTGGCGTCCGATACGCCGGTCTATCGCGGGTCTATCGCTGACGGGCCGGCAGGGCAGCTTGTGGCGAACAGCCCGGCTGCGTGGTATGCGGCACTGACGTGGCTGTTGCGCAACTGGGATTCGCGCCGAACCGTCGCAGCCCGATCGCGTGATGCATTTGTTGCGCAGGCCAGTTTGGCCAGTCAGGCAGATGGACGGCATAATGCCTTGACGCGCATTCTCGAGGGCTGGAAAACAAATGCAGCCGCCTGAGAGCCATCCTCCCCAGGACAACTTGCCTCAATCCCCGTTGGCTCGTCTGGGTGAATTTCTCGATGCCGATTGGTATCAGAAACAGAATCCGGACATCCTGCGCGGAACGCTTGATCCATACCAACATTTCATTCGCTACGGCGCGGCCGAAAAGCGCGATCCAAACCGTTTCTTCGACAGTGCCTGGTATATTGAACACAATCCCGACGTCGCCGCGAGCGGCCTCAACCCACTGCTGCATTACGCGCAAGCCGGCGCGGCGGAGTTGCGCAGCCCGCATCCTCGATTCGATGCGGTTTACTACGTCGAGCAGCATCCGGAAGCGGCGAGCAACCCCCTGCTCTATCACCTTCGGGTCGGCATGGCGCGGGGCTACCCGACCGAGAGGTCGGTCAATGTCCGCGACTACCTGCTGTCTGAAAAACCAGCTTTGCCGATTCCCCGCGGGGTTTTCGCCGACGTCGTCATCTGGGCCTGCCATGGATTTGCCGACACCACGCGATGCGTCCGCTCGGTTTTGGCGGACCACGCTTTCCCGCTGGCCCGAATCATCGTTGTCGATGATCGCTCGCCGGAGCCGGAACTGGGCGAATGGTTGCTCAATTTGGCTGATGAAGGCCAGATCCACCTGATCCGCAACCGCCGCCGCCTGGGCTTCGCCGCCTCGGCCAAGCTTGGCGTGGATGCCGCCGAAGGGCACGACGTCGTGTTCCTGAGCGGCGATACCGAAGTCCCTGCCGGCTGGCTGCGCCGGATGATCGCCCATGCTTATGCCCAGCCGAATATCGCGACAGTTTCGCCACTCTGGGATTATGCCGCGATCAGCGGCTACCCAGATGACGCGGGCGCCCCGATCCTGCCCGGGGACACACCCGCGCGGATCGACGAGATTTGCCAGACGGTCAATGTGGGCCGGTCCGCTGCGATACCGGTATCGGCGGACCATTGTTGCTACATCCGCCGGGCAGCTTTGCTGGCGGCCGGCGCCTTCAGTGCCGCGGACGGCGATTTCTGTGACCGCGCCACGACTGCCGGTTGGCGGCACCGCCTGGCCTGCGACACATTTGTCTACCGCAACGGACCCGCGGACCCGCGGTACGCCAGCTTGCCGGACGTCATACCATTCCAGTTCGCCGTGACGGCGGCGCTGTTCCGAGACTCTGGACTGCCGGTCATCCTGATGATCACCCACAATTTCGGCGGCGGAGTCAGGCGGCATATCGACAGTCTGGTGCAACGCTATCGCGACACCGCTCGGGTGCTCCTGCTGGAGGGAAGCGATCGCGGCGCGGCCTTGTCGGTCCCATCGCTACCCGATCATCCGGTGCTGACGCTGCCCGCGGACCGGCTCGACGACCTGATTACCGTGCTTCAGGCGGCCGGCCTTGCGCGGATTCACATCCACCATCTGCTGCAGATGGATATGGACATTCGCGCTCTGATCCACCGACTGGGCGTGCCGTTCGATGTCACCGTGCATGACTACTACGCCCTCTGCCCGCAGATAAACCTGTTGCGTTGGGAAGAAGGAATTTACTGCGGTGAACCGGGCCCCGCCGCCTGCAACGCCTGCATCGCCGAGCAAAGCTCGCACGGTGCCAGGGACATCGTTTCCTGGCGCCGTGACTGGGCGTGGCAATTCATGGATGCGGATCGGGTGATCTGCCCGAGCGCGGATGTGAAGACGCGGCTGGATCGTCATGGGGTGGGTAAACGCGCGATTCTCGTTCCTCATGAACAACAGACGGAATCAACTTGGACGACCCGCCTGCCGGAATTTCTCGGGCCTCCGTTGCGGATCGTGTTGCTTGGGGTCCTGGCCAACCATAAGGGCGCCCGATCCGTCGCCGAAGTCGCAGAGGCTGTTGCTCCCGGAACGATCGAGATCCATTTGATTGGCCATCTGGAGGCCAGGTTTCCGCAACCCGCCCGGAAACTGATCAAGGCAACAGGGCGATATCAAGACCGCGATCTGCCGGCGCTTCTGCAACGGATCGACCCGCACGTTTTCTGGTTTCCGTCCTCGGCGGCGGAAACCTACAGCTACACACTGAGTACCGCGATCGCCACAGGGCTGCCGATCGTGGCGACCGATCTTGGATCGTTCACCGAACGTCTTACCGGACGCCCGCATACCTGGCTGGTGGATCATCGGGCCTCATCAAACGACTGGCTGACGGTTTTCGATGAAGTGCGGACGATCCTGCGCGACCGAGTGCCCCCCCCACACACACCGCGCCCGCCTGCGATCTCGAATTTTTACACCGATCGGTATCTGTCGCGGTCGGTTCGGTCGGCACAGCCCACCAAAGCGGACGCCCGCCCGGGTCAACGGCCCAGGATCGCCATTGTACCGGAACGATATGCCTCCGGTGGTTTGACGCCATGCGGCTATATCCGGCTCTTGCAGCCGCTGGATCATCCGGCGATCGGCGGCGAATTCGACATCATTTTGGCCGATGCCGAAACGATATTCGACTATGACGCGGACATCATCGTCACCCAGCGATACGCCATCCCCGACCTGGACACGGCCAACCGGCTGGCGGATCACGCCCGCCGCACCGGGGCGAAACTGCTATTCGATCTCGACGACGACCTGCTGAATATCCCCCACCACCACCCGGACGCGGCGACGCTTCGGCCATACGCGAAGGTGGTCCGCCGGATGTTGACCGTCGCGGACGCTGTCTGGGTCTCAACTGCCGGCCTCGCTGAACGCCTGGCGCCGATCCGGCCGGATGCGACCGTTATCGAGAACCGGCTGGACGAACGCATCTGGATCCACAGCCCTGCCCCCCCTGCACCGCTTTGGGACGATCCAGTCCGCATCCTGTGCACCGGAACCAGCACGCACGACAGCGATTTCGCGATGATCGAGCCGGCCTTGCTGCGGCTGAAGGCCGAATACGGCGACCGGATCGTCATCGACGTGCTAGGGATGACCAGCCGCAGCGAGCTTCCGCCCGAGCTGAACCGGATCGGTCCATCCACCCATGCCTCGCGATCGTATCCGGGGTTCGTCAACTGGCTGACGTCGATGCAGCCACGCTGGCATATCGGACTGGCGCCGCTGCTGGATACGCCGTTCAACCGGAGCAAGTCGTCGATCAAGGCAATGGATTACGCCGCGATGGGCCTGGCCGTGCTGGCGTCCGATACACCGATGTATCGCGGATCGATCGCCGATGGGCCGGCCGGACAGCTTGTCGCGAATGATCATCGCACCTGGCACGCCGCGCTGGACTGGCTGATCCGCAATCAGCATCTTCGTGCCTCCACCGCGATGCGGGCGCGTGAGGCGTTCCTGTCCCAGGCCACGCTGGCCAGCCATGCCGAGACAAGGCTGGCGGCCTGGATGCGGTTGTTGCCGAACCGGACCATTGACCACCGTGCCGGCTTGCGAGACGCCCCGGCCGCGCTAACTATACCGAATGGTGCAACTGACCCCGTTACCCGAAAGAGGCGTTATGGCGGTGGAGGGCGATGACCGCGTCGCCTTCCTCCAAGGCCTGGTGTCCAACGATATCGAAGCTGTTCGGTTCGGCCACGCCGTCTGGACAGCGCTACTGACGGCGCAGGGCAAGTGGCTGGCGGACTTCTTCGTGTTTGCCCATGCCGACGCGCTGTGGCTGGACTGTGAGGCCGAACAGATACCGATGCTCATCCAGCGCCTGTCGCGCTACCGGCTGCGAATGAAGGCCAGCGTGCGCGCGGAACCGGCGCTCCACGTCCATGTCGCCTGGGACGGGCGACCTGATGTGGACGGCATCATCGCCCCCGACCCAAGACTGCCCGATTTCGCCTGGCGTGTGCTCGCCCCGGAACCCCTTGCCGCCAACGCGACGCCGGAGGACTGGGACCGCTATCGTCTGGCCGCAGGCCTGCCGGACGGCTCGAAGGACATGGAGTCGGATCGCAGCGTCCTGCTGGAAGCTGGCTTCGATGAATTGGACGGCGTGTCGTGGTCGAAAGGCTGCTATATGGGCCAGGAATTGACCGCACGGACAAAGTATCGCGGCCTGGTCAAGCGGCGGCTGGTGCCGGTGGCTGTTGACGGGCCGATGCCGCCGCCCGGAAGCCCGGTGCTGCGCGATGGCATTGAGGTGGGTACGATGCGATCCGGTCGCGACGGAATTGGTCTCGCGTCGGTGCGGCTGGACGCCATGGGGGCGAAACTGCGCTGCGCAGACGCAACACTGGTCCCGGCGGTCCCCGGATGGATGCGGCTGCCCGCAACAGCCGGGACGTAGGTCGGTGGGCGCTAATCCATCGCCGCGTGGGCTGCGACCGGAGCGGCCGAGTTAAACCGGGGGCGGCGCAACAGGAAGAGCAGCGCCAGCGACGGCAACGTTGTGAAGATCATCATCCAGTAATCGTCGATATAGGCGATGATTTGCGCTTGCTGGTTGACCATCTGGTCCATCACCGCCGCACCATGCGCGTGCATCGGATTCCATGCCCTGCTTATCATCCCGCCGCCCTGAAGGGCTCGGTTGAACGGTGTCACCGACGCACCGATCGACTCGTGCAGCACCTGCGTGTTGCGCGCCAGCATGGTCGACGTCACCGATACACCAACCGCCGCGCCGATATTGCGGAACAGGCTGAATAACGAGGCACCGTCAGTTCGGTATTGCGGCGGCAAGGTTGCGAACGCCAGCACCTGCAGCGGCAGGAACACGAACCCCAGCCCGGCGCCCTGCACCATGATCGTCACGATGATCGTCCATTGCGAAACGTCCGGGGTCCACGCCGTCATCTCCCACATCGACCAGGCGAGCATCAAGATACCACCGGCCATAAGCTTGCGCGGGTCGATCAGGCTGGACAGACGACCGCCTGTCATCATCGCCGTCATCGTGCCGATGCCGCGCGGCGCCATGATCAGACCGGCGGTTTCCACCGGATAGTTCGCCAGATTCTGCAACCACGGCGCCATCAGGGACGAACTCGACACCAGGATTGTCCCCGTCCCCAACATCAGCAGCAGCCCGGCCGAGAAATTCCGGTCCTTGAACAGAACGATTGGGATGAATGGCTTCTTCGCCGTGATCATGTGGACGACGAACAGGTAGACGCCAAGGCCACCGATAATCGCCTCCGCGATTACCTCGGTGGAGGTGAACCAGTCCTGGTCCTGGCCCCGGTCGAGCATCATCTGTACCCCGCCGATCCCGAGCGACAGCACGGCGAAACCGATCCAGTCGAAGCGCAGATTGAAGTTGCCGAACGACCGCGGCATGAAGAATATCAGGCCCAGGGTTGCCAGGATGCCGAACGGCAGGTTGATGTAGAAGACGTACCGCCAGTTGTACATCTCCGTCAGGTAACCGCCGAGGGTCGGACCCAGGATCGGTCCGACCATCACGCCGACGCCCCAGATCGCCATTGCCTTGCCGCGCTGTTCGGGCGGGTAGATGTCCATCATCGTGGACTGCGAGAGCGGCACCAGTGCGGCACCGAAGACGCCCTGCAGCAAACGGAAGACGACCATCTGCGGGAGCGACTGTGCCGCCCCGCACATCATCGAGGTGACGGTGAAGCCAATCAGGCAGGTAACGAACAGGTATTTGCGGCCGAACCGCGACGCCAGCCACCCGACGGGCGCTGTCATGATCGCCGCGGCTGTGATGTAGGACGTCAGGACCCAGGTGATCTCGTCAAAGGTCGCCGACAGGCTGCCCTGCATGTACGGCAGCGCGACATTCGCGATGGTCTGGTCCAATGCCTGCATCAACGTCGCACCGACAGTGCACAAGGTGATGATCAGCCGATGTGGAACGCGTTCCTGAGGCGCCGAAGCCATGGCCTATTTGGTTCCCGCGTCATCAAGCGCCCGCACGTGCGATCCACCGCTTCCAGCATGGCGCGGGAACCGCTGGCCCAAACCGACCGTGTCATGACCAAATGGATTTGTGGGGCCGTGACGAACAGGATTGGCACGCGCCATCGACTAGAACAGGTCCCGCCAGCTTCGCGTGTGGCCGGTGTCGATTTCGGTCACCACGCTCATGCCGGCGCGCAGCTCCGGATCGCCGTCCTTGTGCTCGACCTTGACGCGCACCGGGATGCGCTGCACAACTTTGACCCAGTTGCCGGAGGTGTTCTGTGCCGGCAGCACGGAAAACTCCGACCCGCTGTTCGGCGCGATCGCTTCGACTTCGCCTTTCCAGGTCCGGCCGGGGTAGGTGTCGACCGTCACATCAACCGGATTGCCCAGCTTCACGAAAGTCAGCTCGGTCTCTTTTGGATTGGCCTCGATCCAGACGTTGTCTGTCGAAACCAGCCCGAATGCCGCCGTCGCCGCCGCCAGATACATGCCGGGCTGCACCGTCTCCACCTGGGTCGCGATGCCGCTGAACGCCGCGTAGATCACAGTATGATCCAGTTGGCGCTGCGCTTCGTCGACCCGTGCCTGCGCCTGCAGGTAGTCATTCATGGTCTTCACATCGACCTCGGGATCGCCGCCGAGACGAGCGAGTTGCACGCCCGCGGTAACCTTCAGCGCCTCGACGGCCTGCTTGTCCGCCATCAGCAGGAAGCGGGCGTTGTCATACTCGGCGCGTGTGACGCCGCCGCCTTTTACCAAACCCGCGAAACGATCGTAACTTGCCTGGTCAGATTCAAGCTGCGCCTGCTTCACATCGACCTCTCGCAGCATGCGCTTGTAGTCGAGCTTCATCGCATTCAGCGTCGAGACCATGCCATTGCGGTTGGCGGTCGCTCCCGCCAATGCGATCTCGAACGGCCGCGGGTCCAGCCGCAACAGGACCTCGCCCTTCTTCACCCGCTGGCCTTCGTGCACGGGCACCGCCGCAACGATGCCCGACACGTCGGTGGAGATCACTTCCTTTGCAGCGCGCACGTAAGCGTCGTCGATCGACACATGGCGTCCACCGGTCAGCCAATAATAGCCCACAGCCACGATTACGACGGCGATACCGCCCAGCATCAGGATTGGACGAACCGCCGCGCGTCCAATGCGCCGGCGGGCGGGCGCGTCGGTCACCCGCGGTGCCGGCCCGGACATCGTTGCCTGGGACATCAGACGACCTCTCGCGCTTCGGTTTCGGCGGGATCGGCCCCTCGGCGCGACGCGTGAGCTTCTTGGGTCAAGGTCGATTTCATCCGCACCAGTGTCTCGGTCATGATTTCTATCGAGTCGTCGTCGATCCCCGCGGTCACGATGCGCGTCATGTCGGCGCGCTGCTCATCGATTTCGTGCAGCACGTCGCGAGCCGGCCGCAGCAGGTGCAAGCGCCAGATCCGGCGGTCTCGCGGGTCCGGGCGGCGCTCGACCATGCCGCGCGCTTCCAGCCGGTCGATCAGGCGGGCGACGGTGATCGGCTCGACTTCGAGCAATTCGGACAGTTCTTTCTGGGAGATGCCGGGCTGGCGGTCGAGCCGGATCAGGATTGCCCACTGCGCCCGCGTCATGCCATGCAACCGCGCTCGCTTGTCCGCTTCGACGCGAAGCAAGCGCGCGACGTCGTTCAGCAGAAACAGCAGATCGCGGTGAAATTCGTTCAATGACGAGTCCTCTGGGTTGCGCTCATCATAAGCGACGTTATCATATGGATGCGAGTCCGGTTGCCATGCGTGCGGTGCAACACCGGTAGAACTTTGTTGGGGAGATGCATGGGGCCTTGGGTCGCGGTCGCCGTCGGCGGCGCAATCGGCAGCGTGGCTCGATTCTGGCTGGCGGGGGCCATGACGGCACTGACCGGACCGAGATTCCCGTGGGGAACCCTGCTGATCAACGTGCTCGGGTCGTTCGTCATCGGACTGGTGGCCGGGATCACCCTGACGCCGGCGCGGGTCGGGATGCATCCCGACGTCCGCATCTTCCTGATGACGGGCGTGTGCGGCGGCTTCACGACGTTCTCGGCGTTCAGCCTGCAGACGCTGGAACTGATGCAGACCGGCGACGTCGTGCCGGCATTCGCCTATACCGTCGGCTCGGTCGTGTTTTGCGTCCTCGCCACCTATTGCGGCTGGCGGCTCGGGCGGGTCTGAGGCTTTACAATTGGTGCGCTGGGCTGGCAGGCTTTGGCGTGGCCGGGGCGGAATATGGCGACGATCTTCCAGATCGCCGGCCGGCTCACGGCGTTCCTCGCAATGATAATTGGCTTCGTAAAGGGCGTGGCATGGACCTGATTATCCGCAACGCACGTTTGTTTGGTGGTGCGCCGACCGATATCGGTGTCGCGGGCGGCAAGATCGTTGCGATCGAGGCCGGGCTTGCCGCGGCCGCGCTTGAGTACAACGCCGGCGGTCATCTCGTTTGCGCCGGACTGGTCGAGACTCACATTCACCTGGACAAGACCCGCATCATCGACCGCTGTCCCCCCGAGGATGGCCGCAACGCCAATGCGGTTCCGCGCGTCGCCGCAGTCAAGAATACGTTTACCGAGGAAGACGTCTACCAGCGCGCCAGTACCACACTGGAAAACTGCATCAAGCACGGTACGACGCGAATGCGGACCCATGTCGAGCTGGATGCCGGGGTGGAGATGCGAAGCTTCGATGCGCTGCAGAAATTGTGCCGCGACTATGCCTGGGCGATCGATATTGAATTGTGCGTATTCCCGCAGGAGGGCCTGACCAACAATCCGCGCTCCGACGAACTGCTGGTGCAGGCGCTGAAGCGTGGTGCCCGTGTGATTGGCGCGGCGCCCAACTACGATCCCGACAGGAGTGGGCAAATACATCGGATTTTTGACCTGGCCCGCGAGTATGACGCGGATATCGACATGCATCTGGATACCGGTAGCAACTCGGCGGACATGGATATTCATCTGGTTTGCTCGTTGACCCGGCAATACGCCATGGGCGGGCGCGTCGCGGTCGGACACGGGTGCAAATATTCGGCTTTGCCGCCGGCCGATTTGCGTGCGCTGGCGGCCGAGATAGCCGATGCCGGCGTCGCGGTTACGGTGCTTCCCGCGACCGACCTTTACATGATGGGCCGCGACCAGGACCATAACGTCCGCCGCGGTGTCGCGGATGCGAACGTTCTGGTGGAGAATGGGGTCAACTGCTCGATCTCTTCGAACAACATTCTGAACCCGTTTACACCGTTGGGCGACGGTAACCTGATCCGCATCGCCAACATCCAGGCCAATGTTTGCCAAATCGGCGAATCGCACCGGCTGCGCGAATGCTTCTCCATGCTGACAGATCGTTCCGCCCGCTTGATGAATCTGCAGGACTACGGAGTAGCCGTCGGCAACCCAGCGGATCTCGTGGTTTTCGACGCAAGGACGCCAGAGGAAGTAATCGCCGAAGTCCGTGGACCGTTGGTCGCGTTCAAGCGCGGGGTGCGGACGGTGACGCGGCCACGCGCGGAGTTGCATCGGCCATGAAACTATCCGACATCGCCCAAGTGATCCGCAGCAAGAATGCGGGTCCCCGGCGACTGACATTGGATATCATGTTCGGTTCGGACGCGGACTATCAGCGCGTCGCCCAGTCACCCGCACTTGGCGCTGAAAACATCGGCCGCTTGTATCGCGTGCCGGCCGATCAGGTGACCATTATCCCCTACCCGGTCGGCCGAGCGATCAAGATCGTGATGGCGCGGGCGATCATGGCGGGCGATCCGGGGGATTACGACGTTTACGGGGCGCAACAACATGCGCCGCTCCTGGCGATCGAGGTATGAGCGCCTCCGGTCGCGTCATCGCGGAATTTCGTCGAACCCCACGTCCGATCCGGTTGCTTGGTGCGTCCGGTCAACTCGGTTATGGCATCCCCGCGGCGTCGTTCAAAGCCGGCCTTGAGCGCCAACCCGACCTGATCGGGTGCGATATGGGATCGATCGACATCGGCCCCACCTACCTGGGCAAGGGCGAGATGGCGACCTCCCCCGAGGCAACGCGCCGCGACCTTCGCCGCGTGCTGAACGCCGCGCGAGGCCTGGACGTTCCGCTGGTGATTGGAACCGCGGGATCGGCCGGCGCTGCCCCGCATCTCGACGCCACCCTCGCGATGTTGCGCGAAATCGCCCATGCAGACGGGCTGCGCTTCCGGATGGCGATGATGCGGGCCGATATCCCCCGGCCGTTTCTGGTCGAAGCTGTTCGTTCCGCTAAGATCAGCAGCTTCGACGGCATGCCGGCACTGACCGAGGAAGACGTCGTCGAGGCGGCCCATATCGTTGGCCAGATGGGAATGGCGCCATTTCGGAAAGCGCTTGAAGCGGACGTCGACGTGATCGTAGCCGGGCGAGCCTGCGATACGGCGATCTTCGCATCGCTGCCGGTCGTCCTGGGGTTTCCGGTCGGGCTCGCCATGCACATGGCCAAGATTATCGAATGCGGGTCGCTGTGCTGCGTTCCAGGCGGCCGCGATCCGATTCTCGCGGAGCTGGATCATGATGGGTTCACACTCGAAAGCATGAACCCGGAACGGCGCGCCACACCGACCTCGGTCGCCGCCCATAGCCTATACGAGCAGTCTGATCCATTCACCATGCAGGAGCCTGACGGCACGTTGGATCTGACCCACGCTCGGTATGAGGCGGTGGATGATCGCCGCACCCGGGTCAGTGGCGCGACCTGGCGCGACACCATCCTACCGACCATCAAACTCGAAGGCGCACGCAAGATCGGTGAGCGCGCGGTGCTGTTGTGCGGGTCGGCGGATCCCCGGTTTATCGCGCAGTGCAAGACGCTGCTGCCGAAGGTCGCGGAACTCGTGCAGAGCCTGGTCTGCGAAGAACAGAATATGGATTATACATTGCACTTCCGCGTCTATGGCATCGACGGCGTGCGCATGGTGGTACCGGAGAATGAGCCACCGCCCGGCGAGGTGTTCATCATGGGTGAATGCATCGCGCCGACCCAACAGCGCGCTTCGGAAGTCGTGCGCACCTGCAAGCAGTTTCTGTTGCATTTCGGCTATCCCGGGCGTCTCTCCACGGCCGGGAATGTTGCGTTCCCGTTCACCCCGCCCGAGGTCTCGCTAGGCCCGGCGTATCGGTTCAATGTGTATCATCTGCTGCATGTCGACGATGCCGACGCGCTGTTTCCGGTAGAAGTCGAGGCTGTCTGACCATCGCGGCGCTCCCAATGTCGGCTTACGCTCCGCCCAATGAAAGAACCTCACTTCACCTGCACGAAGCGGTATGGGAAAAAATTATCCGCTGGCTGAGCCAACTGAATGTTCGTCTTTGCCGCCCACACGATCACCTGTTGGTGCAACGGAACGGTCGGCACGTTCTGCTGCAGCATTTCGATCGATTGGTGGATCATCGACGACCGCTTCGCCGGATCCGTTTCGATGCCGATCTTATCGGTCAGTTCGTCGAGTGCGGGATTGGAATAGCCGCCGTTATTTACCTCGCCGCGCTTGCCATTACGGGTGTTTAACAGCGTGTACAAGACATTATGCGCGTCATAGGTCGCCGGGGTCCAACCCAGCAGGTAAAAATCCGTATCGTAGTTCGGTGCATTGATCTTGGTAAAGAATTTCGACTTGGTCTGCGCGATCAGATCGACCTTGATGCCGACGCGAGCCAGCATTGAAACGATGGCGGTGCAGATCTGCTCATCCATCACATAGCGGTCGGTGGGACAGTCCAGCGCAACCTGAAAGCCATTCGGATATCCCGCATCGGCCAGCAATTGCTTCGACTTGGCAGGATCGACTTTCGGCCGCACATCCAGCGCCGCATCGTAGCCATTGACACCCGGACCCCACATCTCCCAGGTCGGATGCCCCAGCCCCAGCATCACGCGGGTCGCAATCGCCGGCTCATCGATCGCCAATGCGACCGCCTCGCGCACCTTCTCATCCTTGAACGGGTTCTTCCCCTTCACGTTGGAGCTTGGCAGTTCAGCGCGGGTCTGGTTGAAGCCCAGGTAGATCGTCCGGAGCTCCGGTGTCTGCAGTATTTTCAGTCCCTCGGTCTGCTTGATCCGGGCGATATCCTGCGGTGGCACGGTGTAGATCATATCCATCTCGCCCGACAGCAGCGCTGCCACTCGGGTCGGCGCGGAGGCGATCACGTTGAACTCGACCCGGTCGAGATTATGCTCCGGCTTATCCCACCACAGCGGGTTCTTCTCCACCACCGTCTTGCGGTCAGGCTCCCGCGAGACCAGGGTGAATGGCCCGGTCCCCATGGCGTTGTGCAGCGCGTAGTTGTCTTCCTTGCCGATCGTCACCGGTTCGGTCGCGTTATGCGCCTCGCACCAGGCCTTCGACATGATCAGCAGGTTGGTCTGCTCCTGCAGGAAGATCGGGTCGGGCACGAAGGTCTCAAAGTCGACGGTCAGGTCATCGATCTTGCGCGCCTCCTTCACCGGCGACATCGGGGCGCGCATCTGCGAATTCGGTGCCTCGACCCGCTTCACGGTGAACACCACATCGTCGGCGGTGAATGGCGAGCCATCCTGCCATTTCACACCAGGCCGCAGATGGAAGCGCCAGACGGTCGGCGACGTCTGCTCCCACGACGTCGCCAAGGCGGGATCCAGCCCGAGGTCACGATTGCGGCGCACCAGCGGTTCATAAATATTGGCCAGGAAACTAAGCTGCACCGTTTCCTGCCGCGTCGCGGGGTCCATGGCGTTGACATCCCCGTCATTTGCCCAGCGCAAGGTGGCGGCCTGGGCCGTCGATAGTGCAAATGGTGATGCCGTCAAAGCGGCCAGCAGCGCCATCGTGGGAAGCGGGAAACGCAGCATAAATTTTTGCCCCTGGTGTGCTAACTCTTCGTTGGGTCGCGTGATTCACGTGCCCCCGCCTTCGCAGGGACAAGCTTTGAGCGTTCCGCCCCCCGTTTTGTTGGCGTCAGCCAAGGCTAACCGAAACGCTTGGCCGCTCAACGCGATCATGGCCCGGTCCGACCCAACCAGATGAAACTAAACCGGGTCGGCGATCCTGAACAGAGAGAGAATGCACATGCAAATCGATAATCGGACCGATATCCTTGGTCTGGTCGACGTCCAGCCTACCTTCATGCCGAATGGGGAACTGCCGGTGGCGGACGGTGACGCCATCATTCCGGTCGTCAACAAACTGCTGCGTCGCTTCGACCACGCCTTCGCGACCCAGGACTGGCACCCGAATGGTCACGCCTCCTTCGCCAGTGCACATCCGCGCAAGCGACCCTATGACGCCATAGGAATGACTTATGGCAATCAAGTCCTTTGGCCCGATCATGCCATCGCCGGCACGCCAACCGCCGCGATTCACCCCGCCATCGACCAGACCAGGATCGAAGTAATCATCCGCAAGGGATTTCGCTCGTCATTGGATAGCTACTCGGCGTTTTTCGAGAATGACCGGCAGACACCGACTGGCCTGGAGGCGTGGCTCCGTCAGCGTGGCTTTTCCCGCATCTTTCTGTGCGGTCTCGCCACCGATTTCTGTGTTGCATGGTCAGCCGAGGATGCGGTTCGGCTGGGCTTTACAGTTGTCGTGGTCGAAGATGCCTGCCGTGGGATCGGCCTGCCTGCACCAGACGGCCGTAGCACGATTGAGACGACACGCGACGCACTAATCGCTGGTGGCGTGCGGTTCGTCGACAGTGCCGTGCTGCGCTAGTACCCTGCCCCCGAAGTCCGTCGCATCTTGCGGCGCACGCAGGGGACCAGCAGGCTACTGAAAACAAAGAGCTAGTGTCGCGAATTCTGAGGTTCGCCACTATGGCGGACTTCAGATTCGGGACACTAGTACCCGATCGCAGAGAGGCATGAGTCGCAAAGTGACCACGATTCGCCGCATCAATAATATCGACACCGAAGGGTTTTCATGAGATTCTGCTCGTTCCTCTTGCACACACTGGAACCCTGTCGCCGGTACCGAGGGGCACACGTGCGTCATCCCTGACCGGATCGGTGATTGGATCAATCACACACCGCTTGGTATGAGACGACATGACCAGATTGTTCGCGAGTGTCCTTTTTCTGCTATCGGCATCGGAAGCTCATGCCAGCCCCAACCTGCTCGGCTCGTGGCTCACCCAGGGCCACGACGGCGTCATCGTCATCTCCTCCTGTGGCGATGGTGTCTGCGCCCGGATCGCGGGCGTCTTCCTCGACCGCCCGAACGACCCGATGCCGGTTGACTACCGGGGTGTTTCGCAATGCGAGTTGCCGCTGATTACCGACGCCGCACAGATTCGGCCCAATCTGTGGAAAGGCCACATCACCGACCCGCGCAACGGCAGCGTTTATGGCGTAGAACTCCACCTCGACCCGCACGGCGATCTCGCGCTGCACGGCTTCCTCGGCATTCCCCTGCTCGGTCGCACCCAGACCTGGACCCGTTACACCGGTAAAGTGCCCTCCGACTGCCGCATCCAACCGGCCAATACCGTCACCAGCCACACCCAATCCCTGCCGAACCGCCCCAGACCGGGACCTTAAGCATGAACATTCCAGGCTGACCGGCCAGCATGGCCAATCACGCAATCGACCAAAGACCATTTCCAGGCTGCACGGTCAGCCCGGAAATGGTCTAATCAGGCGCCGTTGAGGGCAAAGAGCATGAAAATGAAGGCCGCCGTGCTGCGAGAACAGGGCAAACCTCGCCCATATGCCGTCAGCCAACCAATGACGATCGAAAACGTCGATCTCGACCCACCCGGCCCCGGCGAGGTCCTGTACAAGATTATCGGAGCCGGCCTTTGCCACTCCGACCTTTCCACGATCGAAAACCTGCGTCCGCGCAAGCTTCCCACCATCCCGGGCCACGAGGCCGCCGGAATCGTCGAGGAAGTGGGTCCCGGCGTCACCAACCTGAAACCCGGCGACCATGTCATCAGCGTCTTCGTCACCAGCTGCAACGACTGTCGCTACTGCAACGGCGGCCGCCCGAACCTGTGCCAGAGTTCCAACACGTCGCGCACCAATGGCACGCTGATCTCCGGCGCACGACGCCTGTCGCTGAATGGCGAGCCGATCTGGCACTACAGCGGGCTGTCGGTGTTCGCGCAGTACGCGGTGGTCTCACAGAACGCGTTGATAAAGATCCCCCGGGACGTGCCGCTTGCTGATGCCAGCATCTTCGGCTGTGCCGTCGTCACTGGTGTGGGTGCCGTATTGAACACGGCGCAGGTGCCCCCGGGTGGCCAGATGGCGGTGGTGGGCCTTGGCGGCGTCGGTATGAACGCGCTGCTGGGCGGGGTCATCGCGGGCGCCGAACGCATCGTCGCAGTCGATCTGAATGCCGACAAACTGCGGTTGGCGCGGGAACTCGGTGCCACCGACACGTTCCTTGCCGGCAACGCCGATGTGGTGGAGGAAATCCGCCAGGCGACCAACGGCGGTCTGGACTACGTGATCGAGACCGCCGGCTCGATCCCGGCAATGAACCTGGCCTATGCGATCGCGGCCCGCGGCGGGTGCGTCGTCAGCGCCGGCCTGCCGGCTTCCGCCGCCACCTTCTCCTATCTCCACTCCGCGTTGGTGAGCGACGGAAAGAGCATCATGGGGTCCTATATGGGCGGGTGCGTGCCCAAGCGGGACATTCCGCGCTTCATCGCGCTCTACCAACGTGGCAAACTGCCGGTGCAAAAACTGCGCACGGGAACCATTACCTTTGACGACATCAACCAGGGCTTCGACCGGCTGTCCGACGGGTCGGTGTTGCGCCAGGTCCTCCAACCGTTCGAGTGATATCGCGACAGCAGGACCACCGCTCGTGGTGATTCAACCTGTCCGGGCTCACCGTGCCCACGCCTCTGCCGCGAGGCGGAAACCGGGCAGGCCTTGTCCAATTCGGACAGTGCGGCTATCGCAGCGCGACCGAGGGCTACGAACATGAGCACATTCCTGGTCACTGGCGGAGCCGGCTTTATCGGCTCCCACCTCTGCGACGCACTCGTTGCCGCGGGCGACCGGGTCCGCGTGCTGGATGATCTGTCCACTGGTCGCCGCTCCAACCTGCCGGCCGCCGCGACCCTGATCGAGGGCGATGTCGCGAACCCGGCCGTGGTGGCGGAGGCCATGGACGGCGTCGATGGCTGCTTCCATCTCGCAGCCATTGCCTCGGTCGAAAAAGGCGTCACCGACTGGCTCGGTACCCACCGCACCAATATCACGGGCACCATCACCGTGCTCGACGCCATCCGCCGCCTCGGCACCAGGATCCCAGTCGTGTATGCGTCCTCGGCGGCTGTTTATGGTGACGCCGCCACGGTCCCCATCGCGGAAACCGAGCCTTGTGTGCCGCTGTCCGCTTACGGCGCTGACAAATACGGCTGCGAGTTGCATGCCCGGGTAGCCGGCCACGTGCATGGCATTCCCACTGTCGGATTGCGCTTCTTCAACGTTTATGGACCGCGCCAGGATCCAAAGTCGCCTTACTCGGGCGTGATCTCGGTGTTTTGCGAGCGCATCGCGACGGGCAGGCCGATTGCCATATTCGGCGACGGCCAGCAGACCCGGGACTTCGTCCATGTCAGCGACGTGGTCCGCGCGCTGCTTGCCGGCATGGCACTGCGGCCGGCCGACGCTCCGGTTTTCAATGTCTGTACCGGAATCGCGACGTCCGTGCAGGCATTGGCGCGGCTGATCGCCGACTTGGCCGGCAAGGACCTCCACGCCCAGAACCAGCCGCCACGCGCGGGGGAGATCAGGCACTCGCTCGGCGTGCCGGGGTTGGCCGATCGCGTTCTGGGACGCTCGGAACAGGTGCCGCTGCATGCCGGCCTGCGTGGGGTTCTGGCGTGGATGACCGACCAGGCCAGGTAAGCGCACCATGCGAGGGCTCATTCTGACGCTGGTGATGCCGCCAACCGGCTTCGTCGTGCTGATCCTGATCGGGCTGCTTTTGGGCGGACGGCGGCGTCTCGGCCGCCGCCTGACATGGATTTCGCTGATCGCACTGATCCTGTTCGGAATGCCCGTCGTCTCCTACAGCATGCTCCTGGCGCTCGAATCTGGCTTGCCGCTGACACCGCCGCCCGATCATCCGCCGCAGGCCATCGTGGTGCTCGGCGCGGAGGTCATCCGAACGCATCAGGAAAAGCTCGGTATTCGACCTGGCCTGCTGACATTGGACCGGCTGCGCACCGCCGCGGCACTGCACCGGCGCACCGGCCTGCCGATCCTGGTGACTGGCGGCACCACCCAGCCGGACACGCCGGCCGTCGGCCTTGTGATGGAGCAAAGCCTGAAGGACGATTTCCAGGCGCCGCCACGCTGGGTCGAATCGAAATCCATCGACACGTGGGAAAATGCCCGGTTCAGCGCGGACATCTTGCGCGCCGAGGGCATCACCTCGGTCTATGTCGTGACCCATTCATGGCACATGCGGCGGGCCGTGCTGGCGTTCCAAGGCACCGGCCTCACGGTGACGGCCGCGCCAACCTCTTTCGACGACCCGTTGGGGCCAGACCTGGATGACTTCCTGCCGCGCGCCTCCGGCTGGCAGACCGGCTACTTTGCGATACACGAATGGATCGGCTATGCGTGGTACAAGCTGCGCTGAAACCGTTGCCTCGGTCGAGCCGTTGCCTCCACAGGCATTGTCGCCCGACGCCTTGGCGCTGCTTGACGAAGCTCCCGGACTCTTTGCGGGACGTGCATGGTGGGATGTGGTGCTGGCACATGCGATGCCGGCCGGCGCCGAGGCATCGTTCGTAGCGATCCGATGGGCGGGACGGGTCGCGGCGCTGCTGCCGATGATGCGCATCGGCGGGCGGCTGAACAGCCTGTCCACACCTTATACCTGTGAGTATGTGCCGCTGTTCGCCGCCGGGCTGAACGCAGCGGCGCGCCTGGCAATCATGGCCGCGTTCTGCCGATTCTGCCGTTCGTCGGGGATCGTGCGGCTCGATGCGCTGCCAGCCGAATGGGACGGTTTGGCCGATCTCGAGACCGGCGCTCGTCAGGCCGGCATGCATGTTCTGCACTTCGACCATTTCGGGAACTGGATTGAGGATGTCGGAGGCCTCGACTGGTCCGCCTACCTGCTCGGCCGAGCAGGTGCCCTACGGGAAACGATCAGGCGCCGAATGCGGCGGGCCGAGAACCTGGCGGACGCACGGTTCGATCTGCTCACCCGGTCGGATCAGATGGATCAGGCGGCGGAGGCGTTCGAATCCGTCTACCGGCGAAGCTGGAAGGACGCCGAACCCTTTCCAACATTCAACGTGGCGCTGATGCGGGTGATGGCCCCGCTCGGTCTGCTGCGCTTCGGTGTCTGGTCGATCGGGGCAGAACCGGTCGCCGTGCAGATCTGGGTGGTGAAGGATGGCCACGCCATCGTGCTGAAGCTGGCGCATGACGAAGCATTCAAGGCGCACTCTCCCGGGACGGTACTGACCGCCTTGATGCTGCGGCATTTGTTGGATCAGGAGCACGTCACCCAGATCGATTTTGGCCGTGGGGATGATGCCTACAAGCAGGGCTGGGCAACCGGGCGCCGCCAGCGCATCGGGATACTGCTGGTCAATCCGTGGCGAGGGTCCGGGATGGCAGCACTTCTACGGCATGTCGCCGGACGGCTTCGGAACAGAGCAACATCAGCCTGACTGGAACAGTCCGGCTGATAAAGTTGCTCGTGAAAACAATGGTCTAGAGCAAGCCCGTCGATGACACAAGTCGGTGCGTCAGGGTTGCGTTTCCAGTCAGCGTGGACGCGCTCTAAAACCGCTCAAGCGCGATGCGGAGGCTCACCGCCTCGGGCCCGGCGATCAGTCCCTGCCGGATGAACAGATCGATCAGCACCAGGTTCACGTTGAACTTGAAGTCGTCGGTGTCGCGCACCGCCTCAGCCGCACGCGCCAGCGGCCACAGCTCGAACGCCTCCACCTCGCCGTCCGCCGCAAGCGGGGTGAAACCCTCCGGCAGCGTCAGGTCGTAGCAGTACAGCCGGTCGCGGCGCAGCCCCTCCGCCCGCTCCATGACGTAACCAATGGACCCGACCTGGACCGCACTGGACGCCATTTCCGGCGGGATCGCCGCTTCCTCGCCGGCTTCCTTCACCAGCGTCTCGGCCGGCCCTAACCCCGCCGGCACGCCGCCCGCGACGATGTGATCCAGCTTTCCCGGGTCCAGCAGCTTGTCCATCGCTCGGCGAGCGACCCAAAGATGCAGGCCGGTGGTGCGACGGACCAGGCCGTTGATATGAACGCCAACTGCCTGGATGCCGAACGACGGGATCGCACCGCGGTCGATCTGGGTAAGCACCGGCCCATCCGGCTGCGCCCGCACATCGAACGCCTCACCGCGCCACCGGTACAGGCCCTGCTCCGAAAGGGCGCGTCCAATGCCCGGCAGCGCCGCCGGATCGATCAAAGTCACCCGATCGGGCGTACGGCGGATCACCGCCATCCCCTCCAGTGCCGAGGCGATCCGATCCTGAACCCATCCGACCGGCTGACCGCCAACAAGGAACGGAACGCGTGCCCCGGGCAGCTCGGTGTTGTTGCAGGCGCGCACATGGCGCTCAAAACCGGTGTGGTTCGTGTCCTGAAGCAAGCGGTTCGCCTTTCAAACGACACCCCATTATGCCACATGCCCAACATGAGACGAAGCGTCCAACATAAGACAAACGTATGAGACGAAGCAGCCACCCTCCGCCGCAGGCGGACTTGCCGTCTTCCCTGCGGGTGCAGCGTTCCACCTTCCAGACCATGGTCTCGCTGCTGCCCTATCTGTGGCCGGTCGGAAACACCGGCGCGCGCATCCGGGTCGTGGTGGCGCTGATGTTCATGGTGCTGTCCAAGGTGGCCGCCGTCTACGTCCCCGTGCTGTACGGCCGCATCGTCGACTCGCTGGCACCGAAAGATGCCGAGCTGGCCGCATTGACCGTCCCCGTGGCCTTGATCCTGGCCTACGGCCTCGTCCGCGTCGGCGCCGCCGGCTTCGGCGAAATCCGCGATGCCCTGTTCGCCTCGGTCCAGCAGCGAGCCGTCCGCCTGCTCGCGCTCCGCACCTTTCGCCATCTGCATGCCGTCAGCCTGCGCTTCCACCTCGAGCGGCAGACCGGCGGCCTCTCCCGAGTCATCGATCGCGGCGTCCTCGGCATGCAGTCGGTGCTGCGCCTCGCCGTCTTCAACGTTGTCCCCACGGCGCTGGAACTGCTGATGGTCACCGCCATCATCTGGCACATGTTCGACTGGCGCTACGCGGTCGTTACGTTCGTCGCGGTGATCGTCTATGTCGGCTTTACTGCGGTCCTCGCCGGCCGCCGCGGGCGCTACCGCCGGACGATGAACGACACCGACAACGATGCCTCGACCAAGTCGCTGGACAGCCTGATCAACTACGAAACGGTGAAGTATTTTGGCAATGAGGCGCATGAGGCGCAGCGCTACGACCACGCCCTCGCCCGTTACGAACGCGCCGCGGTTCGGGTCCAGGTTTCACTCAATATTCTGAACCTCGGCCAGGCGGCGATCATCGCGATCGGATTGACCCTGATCATGCTGCTGGCGGCGTCCGGCATGCGCGACGGCACCATGACGGTCGGCAAATTCGTTGTCGTTAACACGTATCTCATACAGCTCTACCAGCCGTTGAATTTCCTCGGCGTGGTTTACATGAGCATCAAGCAGGGTCTGGTGGATATGGAGCAGATGTTCACCTTGCTGCGGGTCCCGCGTGAAATCGCCGACAAGCCCGATGCCGTGGCGCTGACCGGGCACCTTTCGGAAGGGGCCCCCGGCGAAGTAATCTTCGAAAACGTCCGTTTCGGCTATCAGTCCAATCGAACGATACTGAAGGGCATCGACTTCATCATCCCCGCCGGTAGTAAACTGGCGATCGTCGGCCCCACCGGCGCCGGCAAATCCACCGTCAGCCGCCTGCTGTTCCGCTTCTACGACGTGACCGCCGGCCGCATCCTGATCGACGGCCAGGACATCCGTGACGTGACCCAGGACAGCCTGCGCGCCGCCATCGGGGTCGTGCCGCAGGACACCGTGCTGTTCAACGACACCATCCGCTACAACATCGGTTACGGTCGCCCGGATGCTTCTCAGGCGGAAATCGAGCAGGCTGCCAAAAGCGCTCAGGTGCACGACTTCGTCCTGAAACTGCCCGAGGGCTACGACACCAAGGTCGGCGAGCGCGGCCTGAAGCTGTCCGGAGGCGAAAAACAGCGGGTCGCCATCGCCCGCACCATCCTGAAAGACCCGCGCATCCTGATCCTGGACGAAGCCACCAGCGCCCTCGACAGCCGCACCGAACAGGACATCCAGGCGGCCCTGCGCGCGGTCGCGAACCGCCGTACCACGCTCGTGATCGCCCACCGCCTGTCCACCGTCGTTGATGCCGATGAGATCATTGTTCTGCAAGACGGCGAAGTGGCCGAACGAGGCAGCCACGTCGCACTGCTGGCCAAGGGCGGCTTGTATGCCAGGATGTGGACGCTGCAAGCCGCCGAACACGACCTGGAACCCGCCGACTAGAGCATGACCGCGAAACTGGGACGTAAACCGCCCGCCGAATAAGGAACACGCCATGCCCGACGATCCAAACGAATCCCCCGCCCATCTCAGCCACGCCGGAGCGGTGGTCGATAAGGCGATCGAGTATATGATAAGTCAGAACCTCAGTTCCCTGGCAATCGCCTCCGCCCTTCTCGGTGGATCGATGGCCCTGCTTTCGCGTTCCATGTCGGACGATGCCATCATCGGCATCCTGACGAACGCGATCGGCAGCGTCCGATCCGGCGAATTGCGCGAGCATCAGGACCCATCCTGACCGGCGCCGCGCCACGCCATGAAGTCGCCGCGCAAGCTCCGAAGAATACAACATACCCGGCCAAAAATCTGCCGAACAGCAGGCCCAGACCGGGATCAGCCGTTAGGGGACGTTGCGTGCACGACAATTACGATCGCTTCGAGCCTCGCGCCGGATTGCTGGTGCACGCCTGGAAGGCCCTGACCCGGCAGGATCATGGCCATTTGGCGTGCCATCCTGATCTGCCATGTGCCACTCAACGGGTTCACCATCGATATCGGCGCCCATGGCGGTCAATTCACCAGGCTGCTGTCGGGCCTCACTCCCGGCGGTCTCGTTGTGGCGGTTGAGCCAAGCAGTTATGCGCGTTCGATCCTGCGGATGGCGCTTTGGCTGCGAGGGGCGCGAAATGTCATCGTCGTGGCCGCCGGCCTTGGCGACAAAGCCGGTACGGCCATGATCCGGACCCCGATCAAGCGGCGAGGTGATATGGGCTATGGGCTGGCAACCCTCTTCGCACTGACACGCGAAGCGGTGGCTGACCCCGTCGATGGCGACATCGTCTGGCTCTCCAACCAAGCCGCCAATTCTGCATGATCGACGAATCATGCCCGGACTTCCTTGACGCGGATCGCTTGTGTCGCCATAACCCGCGCCTTCCGATCTGTACCGAGGGAATTAAGTGCGATGTCGCGTCGCTGTGAAATCACGGGTAAGGGCGTTCTCAGTGGCAACAACGTCAGCCATGCCAACAACAAGACCCGTCGCCGTTTCCTGCCCAACCTGCAGGTGACGTCGCTGCTGTCTGATATATTAGGTCACGAGGTCCGCATGCGGATGTCCACCCGTGCCATCCGCACGGTTGAGCACAACGGCGGTATCGATGCATTTCTGCTGGGCACGCCGAATACCAAGCTGACCATCGAAGGCAAGACGCTGAAGCGCCGGATCGAGAAGGCTCAGGTCAAACGCGCCGCCTCCGCAGCTGCCTGATCGGGTGATCGGCCCGATGGTGCCATCGCTCCGTCCGCGAAGCCCTTAGACGTCCCGATAGGCCGGGATACGCGGCAGGATCCCGTCGAGACTCCCTGATCGGCATCCGCATCGGTGCTCGGGACGCAGAGGAAAAGCGCATCTACTGTCCGACAGCCGGCCTGAAATATCTTGGTCTGGTCGGCAAGAATACGTTCCGCTCTCTGTGTCGTGATCGCGGTGGATGCCGAATCATCCCTATTCTGCAAACAGAATAGGAGGCCGGTTTGGACGCCACCCACTTCAGGCAAAGTGCGGCTCGCGCGCGGGAGATGGCTCAGTCCGGAGATGATATGCAACTTTCAAGAATGCTGCTTGAGGTTGCAATCGACCTGGACGCCGAGGCCGAAGCGATGGAATCCAGCAGTGCGACCGACCGGCGCGGCTTTCAGCGCGTGGCTGGGTCGGGGATCTACGGGGCCCTGCTGCACCTGGTCGGCTCAGGTGCGGACCCGAAGCCGGTTGAGCTCATCGATCTGTCAATGAGCGGCGCGAGATTTCGCATCGACCGCACCCAGACGCCGGGAGCTAAAGTAATCCTCGAACTACCGGACCAGGCGCTGCGCCTTGGCGGAACGATCGTGCGGGCTAGTGGCACGGAAGCCGTCATGGTGTTTGAAGCGGCCCGCAGCGCCGATCCCGCGCTCAGGCGGCTGGTGCGCTCCGAATGGCGGACGGAACGGGTTCGCGCCTGAACCCCGCCCCAAACCCCGTCCCAAACCCCGCCAGGGCATGTCGGTGGGAAGCGAGACGCCGCCCCCTGCCCTTCCTCCTAGGCCTGGCTCCGAACCGCCGCGGCGCGGCCGGATTCGAACAACTCCTCCAGAAAGGCTTCCTCGCCGCTAAGCTTGGAGGAGATCGGCAGGTCCAACAGGGCCTCGTCAGCGTGATACGTGCGTAGTTTCACCGATGCTGGCAACGCCGCCAGCTCAGCCGTCAGCACGTTCTGGCAGGCGATCTCGTTCAGGCGGTTGGTGATTTCGGTCGGCGTCGTCGGCACGCCGAACCGGTGAGCCGCCTGGGCCCTGACCAGGATCAGTTCGGCCGGCGGATGTGGGCGCAGCAGCGGCCCCAGCGGCGGATTGCCGGCATACCCGCCATCCCAATAGGCTCGGCCGTTGATCTCCACCGCCGGAAAGACGAACGGCAGACAGGCCGAGGCGCACAGCACATCCACGTCGATCGAGGCGTTATCGAAGAACGCCGCCTGCCCGGTCACCACGTCGGTAGCCGCGACGGTCAGCCGTGGTGCGGCGGGATCGGTCAGCAGATGGGGCTCGATCAGATCCTCCAGCAGCGCGCGCATCGGGTTATGGCCGAACGGGTTGATCTGCGCCGGGCTGAACATTCGCATCGCCATTTCCATGCCCTGCCAGAGCACCGAGTTGGACAGGTCCCAGCCGCCCCAGAGCCAGCGCTCAAGCGGTGCGGCCTGCAGTGGACTCAGCGAGTGGGCTTGCGCGACCCGCTGCCAGAGCCGCCGCATGTCGGCTCGTGCCCCGGCGGGGCCGCCCCGCACCAGGCCTTGCGTCACCATCACGCCGATCATCGCACCGGACGAAACGCCGCAGATCGCGTCGATCCTCTGGCCGTCCTCCAGCAGCCGGTCCACCACGCCCCAGGTGAAGGCGCCGTGGGAGCCGCCGCCTTGCAGGGCAAGTGCAACTCGATTGTTGGCTGGTTCCGATGGTTTCGCGTTCATGGCGGAACGCTGGGCGAAGGCCGGCGTCAAGGCAACCGGGACAGAAAGCGAACCAGCGCCTTGGTGCGTGCCGAAAAAAGCCGTGGCGCGAAGAAGCTGGCCGCGGCGCGTTTGGCGGCCTCCGAGCGGGTCGGGTACGGCACGATCAGCCCGGCGAGTGCGGACAGCCTGGCGCGCTGAGCAATGGCAAGGGACCAGTGACTGATCATCTCGCCGGCATGTGGTGCCAGGATGCCGGCGCCCACGACTCGGTTTCGGCAGACCACCAGCTTGACCAGACCTGCGGTGTCCCGTTCGGCGATGGCGCGGTCGTTGTCGGCCAGTGGCCAGCGCAGTACTTGCACCGTCAGTCCGGCGGCGACCGCCTCGGCTTCGGTCAGCCCGGTCTGCGCCAGTTCCGGATCGGTGTAGGTGACCCGGGGCAATGCTGCATAATCGACCCGGGCCGGCAGCCGGAACAGCACCCGCCGGATGACGACGCCGGCATGATACGATCCGACATGGGTGAACGCCCGTGGCCCGATCCCGGCTGGATCGGCGATATCCCCTACGGCGAAGACGCGCTTGTTGGTCAGGCTGCGCAGGCCCCGGTCGGTGGCGATCCCCGCCGGCCCCGCCTGGATGTTGCCGGCCGGCAGGTCGAGCGCGGCCAGATTGGGTGTCCGACCGGCCGCCACCAGCAGATGCGAGCCCTCGACCCGGGTGCCATCCGCCAGCAACAGGGCCGGTCCTGGTTCGGCGGCGGTCACCTTGATCCCTTCGCGAAAGACCACGCCCCGAGCGGCCAGGGCCCCGCGAAGCCCTGCGGCCAGCTCCGGGTCTTCCTTTCCGGCGATCCGGCCGGCCTCGACGACGGTGACCTGGCAGCCCAGACCGGAGAATACGTCCGCCATCTCCAGCCCGATCGGCCCTCCCCCCAGGATCACCAGGTGGTCCGGCCTTTGTGATAGATCGAATAGGGAATCGTTGGTCCAATAATCCACTCGGTCGAGGCCGGTGATCGCGGGTACCGCCGCCTGGCTGCCGGCGGCGATGACGAATCGGCGGGCAGTGATGACGCGCCCATCGACGGAGATGGTGGCCGGATCGGTGAAGCGGGCCTCCCCCCGTAGGACGGTCGCGCCCAGGGCGCGGAAACGCTGCTCCGAATCGACCGGTGCGAGGGCGGCGATTACCCCTTGCACATGCGACCGCAGCCGATCCCAGTCGATCACCGGATCGTCCGCGATGATGCCGAACCGCGCGGCCTCACGTATTGCCCGAGCCGTGTGCGCGGCAGCCAAGAGGGCCTTGCTGGGGACGCAGCCGGTGTTCAGGCAGTCGCCGCCCATGCGCCCGCGCTCGATCAGCGCCACGGAGGCACCAAGCTGGGCCGCCCCGGCCGCGACAGACAGCCCGGCGGCGCCGGCTCCGATGACCGCGACGTCGAAATCAGGCATGGGCCCCCGGTCTGCGGCGCAACAGCGCGGGCAGCAGGGACAGGATGGCCAAACCGATCAGGGGCAGCAGAATTCGCGCCGAGAACAGCACCGAAAGGTCGGGCGTGCGACCCTGGGCCAGGATGGTGCCTACGCCGGCGCCGATCGAGCTCAGCACGAAGCTGGCAGGGGCGATGCCCAGCAATGTCGCGGGCACGAACACAGCCAGACGGATGCCGGCCACCGCGGCGGCGAGGTTGACAACCCAGAACGGGAACAGCGGCAACAGCCGGAGCGCCAGCAGATAACTGAACCCATCGCGACTCAGTCGGGTCTGGATTTGCTCGGGGATGCGGTGGCGATGCCGGTCCAGGGTCTGCCCGAAAGCTGAGCGGACAATGACCAGCAGGATCGATGCGCCGATGGTGGCCCCGGTCACCGTCAGGGCGCATCCGAGAACCGAACCGAACAGCAACCCGCCGGCAACGGTCAGCAGCGCCCCCTGGGGCAAGGACAAGGCCGCCGTCGCGATATAGGCGGCCACGAACAGCAGGGCCGATCCGACCGGGTGGACGCCGATCCAGTCGGCCAGCTGACCCTGGTGGCGCGCCAGGCTGTCCCAACTGAGCCCGCGCAACAGGATGAACCCCGCCGCGGCAAGAACGACGAGGACCAAAAAAGGCAGCAAACGACGCATAGCAGGACAATGGGGCCGCGCCGTCCCGTTGTCGCGTGAAAATCCGCCGAATTATGCCATTGACGCAGGCATTTGTAATCGCGGGATGTTGGGCCGGGCTGGCGATGGCCGATCGGTTCGGCCATTCCTCGGGGTCTGGACCATTCCCTGGTGACCTGCGAATGATCGGAAAAATGACGCTGGAGGTCGCCCCATGAAGCTGCACAAATTCGGCTCGCTGTTTCCGGTGTCGACGCTGACCCTCGGAGGCGGTGGTCTCGGCATGCTTTGGGGCCAGACGACCTTCGAGGAATGTGTCGCCACCGTCCATGCCGCCGTGGCGGCCGGGATCAATCTGCTGGACCTCGCCCCTCGGTATGGCGACGGCAAGGCGGAACGGGTGGTCGGCGAAGCGTTCGGCGGGCGCCTGCCGCAAGGCGTGCGCATCACCAGCAAGTGCAATCTTGGGAACCCGGATGCGGACCGGGTGGAGCGCGTGCTACGCCAGTCCATCGAAGCCAGCCTGCGGCTGCTGCAACGGGACAAACTGGATATTTTCTTCCTGCACTCCAACCTGGTGCCGGACGGGCACCCGATGTGGAACGCGGCGGATGTCAGCCGGTTGACCGCCCTTTCCCTGTTCCGCTCGCACGTGCGGCCGGCATTCGAGAAGCTGAAGGCCGAGGGGATGATCGGGGCCTGGGGCCTGACCGGAATCGGGCACCCCGACGCGATCATCGAGGTGCTGGCTGAGGACCCGAAGCCGGCGGCGGTGCAGTGCATCGCCAATCTGCTGGACTCACCCGGTGGGCTGAAATTCTATGACGGACCGGCGAAGCCTCGCGACGTCATGGCGGCGGCGCGGGCCAATGGCGTCGGGGTAATGGGCATTCGGGCGGTTCAGGCCGGAGCGCTTACGGCCGCCATCGATCGGGACCTGCCGGCGGATCATCCCGAGGTCCGCGATTACGGGCTTGCCGCGGGTTTCCGAACACTGTGCGCGGAAATTGGCGAGGACCCGGCGATCGTCGCGCACCGATATGCGCTGGGTTTGCCGATCGACACGCTGGTTCTGGGGGTCAAGAACCGGGAGGAACTGGCCGGCTGCGTCGCAGCGGCGGAAGCAGGACCGCTGCCCGCCGATCTGGTTGCCCGCATCGACGCGCGCGTTGATGGAGGGTGACGACCCACGGGCTTGCGTCGAAGCAAGCCCCGGGTGGCCGGGGTGCCCCTGTAGGACGGCGCGCGTTCAACCGAGCCGGGTGCAACGAAAGGGACCGAGTTATCCCATTCCGTGGGCACCGGATGGAGTGATCTCGTAGATCACTCGCTTGTCCTTTTCGTTGTGCCAGGGATAGACGTCCTTGCCGAGATACTTCTTCGCCAGGCTGTTGATATGCGCGTCGGCACCTTCGGTGGTTTCGCCGGTAACCGTGCCGCGGATCTGAATGTAGCGATACGCGTTGTCCGGATCGAGGATCGACACCGCCACCTTTGAACCAACCGACATGTTTCGCGCCTTCACCCGGCCCTTTGCCGTGTTCACGCGGAGGCGGTCGTTGGTGTAGTCGAACCACACCGGCGTGACCTGCGGCGAGCCATCCGGCTGCAAGGTCGCGAGATGGGCGAAGGCTTTCTTCTCTGTCAGCAGATCGAGAAAGCCCGCGGGAATGTCAGCCATGCCGGTTGTCCTTATCCTGTTGGCGGACCGTGTACGTGGGTGTGCTCGGCGGTTCGGCAAGCGCCGATCGGGACGTTATCCCAGGGCTCGTTTGGCGACCGACGCGAGATAGCCCGCGGCGGCCGGCAGGATCGCGTCGTTGAAGTCGTAGTTGGCGTTGTGCAGTTCCCGGCCGCCGTCCGTCGGGCCGTTGCCGATCCATACGAAGGCGCCGGGCCGCTGTTGCAGGTACCAGGCGAAATCCTCGCCGGTCATTGCCGGTGCCATGTCGCGGCGCACCGGCAGACCGGCGGCGGCGACTGCCTCGGCTGCCAGGTCGCGTTCGGCGGGGGCGTTCTCGGTCACCGGATTGCCGCGCGGGATCTGCACATCGATCGAGACGTCGAAGCTGCGCGCGACGCCCTCCGCGATGCGGTGGATCGCCTGCTCGACGTGATCGCGCACTTCGTTGCGCAGCGTGCGCATGGTGCCGCGCATGACCGCGTGGCTGGCGATCTGGTTCGCGGCTGACCCGGCCTGCATCGTGGCCATGGTGACCACCGCACTGTCCAGCGGATCGACGGAGCGGGAGACGATCGACTGGAGGGCGAGCAGCAGATGGGCGGAGGCGATCATCGGGTCGCGGGTCAAATGGGGCAGCGCGGCATGCCCGGCATGGCCGGTGATGGTGAAGAAGATCCGGTTGCCGGCGGCCATCACCGGACCGTCGTGGACGGCGACGGTGCCGGCTTCGAGGCCGGGCCAGTTGTGGTAGCCGAAGATGCGCTCCATCGGGAAACGCTCGAACAATCCGTCGGCGATCATGCTTTTGGCGCCGCCACCGCCTTCCTCGGCTGGCTGGAAGACGAACTGGACGGTGCCGGACCAACCCGTGTCGTCGTTCAGGAGGGCGGCGGCACCGAGCAGGGAGGCGGTGTGGCCGTCGTGGCCGCAGGCGTGCATGACGTTCGGGACGGTGGAGGCGTGGGGGACGCCGCTGGTTTCCAGGATCGGCAGTGCGTCCATGTCGGCCCTCAGGCCGACCGAGCGGTTGGATTGGCCGCGGGTGAGGGTCGCGACGACGCCGTGGCCGCCGATGTTGGCGGTGAAGGGGATTTTCAGCTCAGTGAGACAGGCCTGGACGAAGGCGGCGGTTTCGCGTTCGTGGAGGGTGAGTTCGGGGTTGGCGTGCAGGTGGCGGCGCCATCCGGTCAGCCTGTCGTGCAGCGTCTTGTCCATGTTGGTTCCGGTCCGTCGCGGGGAGTCTATTGGGTAGCGGGTCGCGGCGGTCGGGGCAATCGTGGCGACTGAACGTCAAAAGTCACGCAATATCTTCGGCAGGTCTCGCGGGGTGTGAGCACGCGTCAGGCGCTGGCTTGGGCGGGCGTTCGGCTTTGATGGTCCGCGAGGGGTTGGATCGCGGCGATGGCCTGGGCGGCGATCCGGGCTTCGGCGCGTTTGAGGCTGGCGGCGATGCGGATGTCGCGCTGGCGCTGCTCGTGGGCCTGGGTCCAGGTCAGGTTGTTGGCCTTGGCGGCCGCGGCGACTTTGCGGGTGTCCTGGATCAGGGCGAGGGCTTTATCGATTCTCGGTTCGGATTGGTCGGGCTCGGCTTGCTGGGCTTGGATGGGCTGTTGGGGGGCGGTCTGGAGTTGGCCGAGGCGGCGTTCGGCTTTGGCGGATTCCCGGCTGAGGCTGACGGCGCTGCCTCGGAGGCGGAGGATGCGCGTTAACGACATGTCCGGCGTGGCAGCCTGGGCGAGGGCTTCGAGCGCCTGGAAGCTGAAGCCGATGATGGCGGCGGCGAGGCGGAGTTCATTGGTGGTTTGCGGATGGTAGGCAGCGAGCATCTGGGCCGCTGCGTGGCGGGCGGCGTTCGTGTTGCCGTCGGCGCCGGTGAGGAAGAGTGCGGCGAGGCGGGTCAGGACGGTTTCGAGGATGGCGGGTGGGAGGGTTGTTGGAAGGGTTTCGGGATGGGACATGGGGTTGGCCTTGGGGTGGTGTTCGACGTTTGTTCGATGGGGTATAGGGGACTATTCCTTGGAATGCAAGAATAATTTCTTTTGATGCATTGATGGCTGGGACGGTCCTGCGGCCAGGAGCCGGTAACGATTGGCAAGCAAAGGGGGAATATCTCTCTCTCATTACGAATCCGCGTAGCCCCTTCGCCCCCAAGCGCAAAAGGCCTGCGGCCTCACGAGATCGGATCGCTGGCACTATAAAGATCGCCGAATGTCGGTTCCGGCATTTGCGTGCGCCGCTTTACTGACGGCGAATTCTAGTGGCAACGAGGCCGGGGATCACCGCCGCGACGACGGCCGGTCGGATGAGAGAGGTCAGGTCCATGCGCGACCCTTTCTCAAGCTGTGATCTAGTTCATATCGTGAATGTGAACTTTGGGTAATGCTCCTGTAGTCATTAGCTGATGCGCTCGTTAGGTGTGATTTGGCAAAGTGTCAGGAACGGAGCGCAAATCAGCGCACGATGGGGGAAGAAATCATGGCTGGTGTTCATGGCACGCCGCCGCGCGGGCTGGCGGCAACGCGTTCGCCGCTTTTCCAGGGCCGCTTTGGCCGGATGTTCAGAAATTTGCCCGCCGCCCGGTTCGGATCGACCGAAGGCGACAATATTGCGAATCTGGCTGCATTAGCGGACGCAATGACCGCTACGTTCGACAAGCCGACCGATGGACCTGATCCTGAAGAAAGCGGGATCCCGGCGCTCTATACCTATCTCGGGCAATTTATCGACCACGACATTACGTTCGATCCGGTAAGCATGCTGACCAAGATGCAAGACCCCGACGGGCTTGTCGATTTTCGTAGTCCCGCTTTGGATCTTGATAACATCTACGGCCGCGGGCCGAACGACCAGCCCTACATGTACGACGGCCTCAAGTTCCGGCTGGGAGATGCACTGATTGGTCAAGGCGTTCCCGACGCCAATGACCTTCCAAGATTTGCCGGACGCGCACTGATTGGCGACCCGCGCAATGACGAGAACAGCATCGTTTCCCAACTGCAAGGGCTATTCCATAGATTTCATAACCGCATGATCGACGACAATGCTGGCCTCGACTTCGAGGCGGCGCAACAGCGGGTACGATTCCACTATCAGTATATGATACTGAATGACTTTCTGCCGCGCATCATCAACAGCGCGGTGCTCGATGATCTAAAAACGGCCGGACATTACGATCGGGGCAAGATAAAATATTTCCATTGGAAGAACCTGCCGTTTATGCCTGTCGAATTCTCGGTGGCTGCGTATCGTCTCGGCCACTCGATGATACGGCCCGGATACCGCCTGAATGCGGCTGATGACATGCTCTTGCCGATTTTCCCCAAGCCGGATCAAGGCTTTCCGGTCGGGCTGACCGGTTTCCAGACAATGGCAGCCGGGCGTGCGATTGATTGGGGTCGTTTCATTGACGTGGATGTTCGCGGCTATGGAGCCGATGGGCAGGACGTTGTGAACAAGCAGCGACTTCAATTTGCATATCGTATCGATCCGTCACTGGTAAATCCGCTGGCAACCCTGCCGCCCAGCGTTGTGTCCGATCCGCCGCCATCCCTGGGGCAGCGCAACCTGGAGCGTGGCTGGCGTTTGGGATTGCCGTCCGGTCAGTCAGTCGCGAAGGCGATGCGGATTGCGCCGCTCAACGACGATCAGATACTGATCGGCAAGGCGGTGGATCAACAAGATCCTGGCGTTAACCCGGTTAGCATCGACCAGATCGCCAACGGCGTCTTCGCCAACAACTGCCCGCTGTGGACTTACATCCTTGCGGAGGCGGTTCAGCATAAGACGCCTGTCACGGTACCGGTTACGGACGGCCCGGGTACGATCACCACACCCCAACTGGGACCTGTGGGCGGCCGCATTGTCGCCGAGGTGATCCTGGGCCTGATGTTCGGAGACGGGTCGTCGATGCTGTCATTGGATCCGCAGTTCATTCCTGTAACTGGTGCTGGGTTCGCGCTGAAGAATTTCGTTTCCTACAGTTTGGGGCAAGGGCCTGCGTTGCATTGAGGCCGGGTTTTCGTGATGACGATCCTCAATCGATAGGAGACTGATCGATGGATGCTTTGTCCTGGGCGCTGTCAAACGATAGTTTAATCGTTGCGGGCGCGCTTTCGACGGTCGTTCCGGTGCGACACATCGTTCCGCTGGTCGCACTGTTCGGGATTTGCGATGCGGCCGGGTCCATGCTTGGCCCGTTGCCGGGGATCCAGATCGCGATATTGTACTGGCTCGCGCCGGTTCTTCTCGTCGTCTGGGGGATTGCGATCCTGCGGAATCCGATGTCCCTCGCGTGGCGATCGCGGCTTTTGCACTGTGTCTACCTGCTGCCGCCACTGATGGCCATCGACAATCTGCTGGTGCCCACCCAGTCGCCGGTCGAAGCCGGTTGTATCAGTAGCGCAATGGCGGCGCTGGGCTTCGCACTCGGCTTCGGTCTGTTGCGCCGGGTTGAACGCCATGCGCTGGAGCCACGACTGCCCGGTGCATTACTGGTTACCGCCGGATTGTTGCTCGCCGCTTGAGGAACCAGACCCATGGCCCCTTCCGTCACCACACGCAGTTACGATAATGCCCGAACGGGTGC
>JAQGHW010000109.1 GCA_028291505.1 Rhodopila sp.
GGAAGCAGATCGGAAAAAGTCTGACGCTCGCATCCTCGATTGCGGCATCGCCAGCGACTCAGCTTGAGGCGGAGCGCGACCGTTGTCCCTTGGACCGGCAAGTCTTGCAGGTGCCGCACATATCGACTGTGGCGGGAGGTCGATAGGGACTCACAGTTCGGACATCGTCCAGAACCCGATCCCACAGCGCTGACTATCCAGCTCCCGTTCGGCTTCTCAGCTTCCAGGACCTGAATGCTGGGTCCAAGCGTCCATTGCGTCATTGTTTCCATGGCTAATCAATGGGAACGCCGCGTCGGAATGCCAAACCCGCAAGTGCACGCAGATTGAGGAGGAGCCCAATAACTGCAGCGTGACACCCGAGGTCAGCGTCGCCGTTCATATCCTGAACCGGATGCTGGAGCTGGGACGTCCGATCCCAGTCCGCTGTGCATGAATCCACATGGGTTCGGGGGTCTTGCAACCCATGCGTCGATCCGCGCAACAACGCCCTCACCGGAGCAAGCTTGTGCGCCGCGATGCGCGGCAGTGGCTGGCGGGCTGCGTTTAACTGCAGCATGAGACAGGGGCAACGCGACAACTATCCTTTGGCCCGCGCCTCAATCAGGATCAACCGCTTGCCGGCCGGCACCGTCTCGCCGGATTGGCACGCGACGTCTACCACGACGCCCGCGACATCGGTGGCCAGGGAAGCGAACAGCTTCATCGATTCCAGCACGATAACTACCTGACCCGCTTCGACCATGTCACCGACCGCAACTTTCACCTCCGCGATCACGCCGGGCATCGTAGCGAGGATAGAGCCTGATCCGCTTGCTAAACCGGCGCCGCCCGGTACGGCCGCTATCTCGGACCCGACCGTGAAGACATAAGTCTCGCCGGCGAGTGTTAGCAGGATCGCGTCATCAATCCGGCGATACATCCCGTGAGCGATGCCGCTATCCGTTTCGACTTCGATCTCAGGCCCGACGGCGCGTACCCGCAGATCCAGTTCGTCATCGTCGCTCCGCACTCTCCGGCTGCCGCCTGGCAGTGCGACGACGACAACGACGGTGGGGGCACCGCCGTCGGCGCTGACGATCAGGCGTGCCTCCGCAGGCCCGCCGGCTGCGCCCAGGATCCGAAACCCGGTCAAACTGGTCCAGGCGGGCCCGGCGGGCTTGTCTTCCCCCGCGGCCAGCACGCACGCAATTGCACGGGCAAGCCGCGATTGCTGCCGCGCCGGTGTCCATCCCGTTGGGAAGGCGTCCTCGATGAAGCGGGTCGTCGCCTTTCCTTGCGCGAAGATCGGATGCTCGACCGCGTCTGCCAGGAAGGGCAGCGTCGTCGCCGGACCCAGGAGAACGAAGTCGCGCAAGCCGGCCGCGAGCCGCACCCGGGCAGTCTCCCTCGTGTCGCCCGCCCCGATCGCCTTCGCGAGCAGCGAGTCATAGAACAGCGTCACCTCGGACCCGGCCGCGATGCCGCTATCGACACGGATCGATCCAGGCTCGCGGTAGCCGACGACCCGGCCGGTGTCGGGGCGGAAGTCACGGTCCGCCCGTTCGGCAGTGATTCGGGCCTCGATCGCGTGACCGTGCTCGCGGATAGCGTCCTGTTCCAGCGGTAGCCGCTCACCACATGCAATCCGGATCTGCCATTCAACGAGGTCAAGCCCGGTAATCGCTTCGGTCACCGGGTGCTCGACCTGCAATCGCGTGTTCATCTCCAGAAACCAGGGCTCGTCCTCGCCCTCTTCCAGGATAAATTCCACCGTGCCCAGGTTATCGTATGCAATGGCGCGGGCGAGTGCCACACCGCGATCAAGTAGCTTTTTCCGAATTGCGGGCGCCAGGTTCGGTGCCGGCGCTTCTTCCAGGACCTTCTGATTGTTGCGCTGAACTGAACAATCCCGCTCAAACAGATGGACCACTCGGCCATGCTTGTCGCCGGCAATTTGTACTTCAAGGTGGCGCGGGCGCATGACCAGCGTCTCGATCAGCAGGGAGGGATCGCCGAATGCGGCCTCCGCCTCACGTCGGGCCAGGTCGAGCGCCGGGAGGAGTTCCGCCGCCGTGAACACCCGCCGCATGCCCTTTCCGCCGCCGCCTGCCGATGCCTTCACCATCAGTGGAAACCCGAGGCGCTGCGCCTCATCGACCAGACGTGAACTGGACTGGTCGCCGCCGACATAGCCGGGAACACTGGGCACGCCCGCGCGCGCCGCGATTAGCTTGGAACCGATCTTCGAACCCATGGCGGCGATGCGGTCGGCCGAGGGCCCGACAAAGACACAACCCGACGCGACGCATAATGTCGGCAATTCTGGCTTCTCCGACAGGAACCCATAGCCCGGATGAACGGCCTCCGCGCCGCTGCGGGCCACGGCGTCCATGATGGCCTCCGGCCGCAGATAGCTGTCGCGCGCGGCTGCAGGTCCGATCCGAATGGCCCGATCCGCCGCGGCCACGTGGCACGCGTCTCGATCGGCATCCGAGAACACGGCGATAGTGCGAATGCCCAGGCGCTTGCAGGTGCGCATGATGCGGACCGCGATCTCGCCGCGGTTTGCGATAAGGAGCGAACCAATCACGTCGTCACATCCGATAGACGGGACGATGGCCGGGAAGCTCGATCTCGCGCGCGGCGAGCGCCAGGCACAGACCCAACACGTCACGGGTTTGGGCAGGCTCGATGATGCCGTCATCCCACAGCCGCGCAGTCGCGTAATAGGGCGTACTCTGCTCCTCGAATTGCATGCGGGTCTGTCGGTCGATACGGCCGAGCTCCGTCTCGTCGGCGCCGCCCCGGGTCAGACTGGAGCGGCGCAGGTCGGTCACCACGGCGGACGCAACGTCGGCGCTCATCGTCGCGATACGGGCATTCGGCCAGGAAAACAGGAACCGAGGCTGAAAGCCCCGGCCACACATGCCGTAATTTCCCGCGCCATAGGAGCCGCCGATGATAACGGTGTAGCGCGGCACGCGGGTGTTGGAGACAGCGTACACCAGCTTCGCCGAGTGCTTGGCGATGCCGCCCCGTTCGGCCTCGCTTCCAACCATGAACCCGGTGATATTCTGCAGGAACAGAATCGGCACGCGCCGCTGGTCGCAGAGCTCGATGAAGTGGGCACCTTTGACCGCCGCCTCGGAGAACAAGACGCCGTTGTTGGCGAGGATGCCGACGGGTTCACCATGGATCCAGGCGAAGCCGCAGACCAGTGTCGAGCCGTAGTTTGGTTTGAATTCCTGGAACTCGCTGCCATCGACGACCCGCGCAATGACTTCGCGGACGTCGTAGGGCCGCTTCAAGTCGGTGCCGACGATGCCGCCGAGTTCGCTTGGGTCATAAAGCGGGGGACGGGTGTCGCGCGCCGTTGTCCGGTGCGTCTCGGGCCAGTTGAGCGCGGCCACGATGTCACGCAGCTTACCGAGTGCGGTGAGTTCCGTCTCGGCCAGATAATCGGCAACGCCGGAGATGTAGGTATGCATCTCGGCCCCGCCCAGCGTTTCGCCATCCACGATCTCGTTGATCGCTGCCTTGACGATAGGCGGACCGCCGAGGTGGATACGTCCGGTGCCGCGCACCATGACGACCTCGTCGCTGAGGGCTGGTATGTAGGCGCCCCCGGCTGTGCAGCCACCGAACACTGCGGAGACCTGCGGCAGCCCCGCCGCGGACATCCGGCATTGCTGGAAGAAAGTGCCGCCGAAATGATCGCGGTCCGGAAAGACGCGATCTTGCTCCGGGAGGAAGGCTCCTCCGCAATCGACCAGGTACAAGCAGGGCAACTTGTTCTCGAAGGCGATCTCCTGAGCGCGCAGGTGCTTCTTGACCGTTTCGTGGAAGAACGAACCACCCTTTACAGTCGCGTCGTTGGCGATGATCATGCAGGGCAGGCCGCACACGACGCCGATGCCGGTAATGATGCCAGCGGATGGAACCTCGTTCCTGTAGAGTTCCCAGGCGGCCAGTGGAGACAGCTCCAGGAAGGGCGAAAGCGAGTCCACCAGGGTGTCGATCCGCTGCCGGACCGGGATCTTGCCGCGTTCGATGTGCCGCTGCCGCAGCCTTTCTCCACCGCCGGCGAGGACGTGGCTATGCCGGCCGCGCAATTCCTCAATCAGGATCGCATAGGCGGCGGCGTTCTGGTCGAAATCCGGCCCAGTGCGTAATCTGGTTTCCAGAGCCGGCATCCATTCTTCCTTTCTTGATGGTCGGCGGCGGTCGGGTCATTCTGGACTACAGTCGTTTCGCGACTTCCTCCAGCATGACCTCGGTTGCGCCGCCGCCGATGGCCTGGACGCGGGCGTCGCGCACCATGCGTTCGATCGCGCTCTCCCGCAGATAGCCCATGCCGCCGTGGAATTGCTGGCATGTGTAGGCGACGCGGTTGACCAACTCTCCGCATAGCGCCTTGACCTGGCTGACCTCGCGTACGCAATCCCGGCCGTTCGCGTCCAACCACGCCGCGTGATAGACGAGCAGTTTGGCGGCCTCGACTTCTGCAGTATGCATGGCCAGGCGTTGGCGGACGGTCTGCTTGTCCCACAGCGTGCTGCCGAAGGCGCGGCGGCTGCGGACCCAATCGAGCGTCATCGTCAGCATCGCCTGCGCCTCGCCCATCGCCTGCGCGCCCAGCACGATGCGCTCGTTCTGGAAGTTCCGCATGATGGCGTAGAAGCCGCGATTTTGCTCGCCCAGCAGGTTCTCAGCCGGGACGCGGCAATCCTGGAATATCAGTTCGGCGGTGTCGGAAGACAGCCACCCCTGCTTCTTCAGCGCTCGGCCGACCGTGAAGCCCGTCGTCCCGCGCTCGACCGCGAGGATCGATATACCGCGGCTGCCCTTGGCGGCGGTGTCGGTCTTGGCGGCGACGAACACCAGGTCGGCGTGCACTCCGTTGGTGATGTACATCTTCGACCCGTTGAGCACGTAATTGTCGCCCTCGCGCCGTGCAGTGGTGCGGATTCCGGCGACATCCGAGCCGGCGTCGGGTTCAGTGACCGCAACGGCGGTGATGGTCGTGCCGGCGATGACGCCTGGGAGCCAACGTGCCTGCTGCGCTGGGCTGCCCGCGTTGGCAAGGTGGGGGGACGCCATGTCGGTGTGAACCAGCACAGTGATGGCGAACCCGCCGTAGGTCGAACGACCTAGCTCCTCAGCCAGCACGGCGGTCGCCAGGGTGTCCATCGCGCTGCCGCCGTGGGCTTCGGGATAACGCACGCCTAGGAAGCCCAGTTCGCCCATTCGGCGGAGCACGTCGCGGGGGACGAACCCCTGTTCCTCCCATGGTTCGGCCCGTGGCTTCACTTCGGTTTCCACGAAGCGCCGCACTTGCGCGCGGAACATCTCGTGCTCTGGACTGAAATATGGGTCGGACGGCCCGGTGTCTGAGAGGGGCGGCGATGTCGCGTCCAGAGCCAAGGCATCCTCCGCTAGTACCTGTCGAACGTTAGGTAGCTTGCTGGGTGCATGTCAACGTCGCCGCTTGGTCTGCTTGCGGGTCGGCGTCTGGATTGGGATACGCAGAGTGTTTCGCAAAGTCGTCCACACTGACGCTCAGGAACTCCGCCTGACGTGCTGCGAAATCAGCACTAGTCGCCTTGCTCGGAAGTGTTGACGGGTTGGATGGGGGTCCGTTGGACAACCGCTCCCAGGGGGCGAGGCGCTGATGGAGACGGGTCCCGACCCAGGCTGTGGAGACTGCCTAAGCGGGTCGGCTTCTACCAACTTCCGCGCGGTTGCCATTGCCACCAAACGCACGTGCGAGTCTTGACATCGCTCAAACAACCAACCTAGCGTCCGTTAGATGAGCGCCGCACTCAAGCCAGCGTCAGAGCCATCGCAAGCCGGGTCCCGCCGGCTGATCCTCGACCACGCGGCGCGTCTCTTTCGCGAACGCGGCTACGCCGAGACAAGTATGCGTGACATCGCCGGCGTGTGCGGCATGAAGACCGCGAGCCTCTACTATCACTTCGCCTCTAAGGAGAAGATTGTGACCGAGGTGCTCAACACCGGCGTCGCCACCGTATCCGAAGAAGCAAGCCGCCGCGTGGACATGCTGGGGGCGGACGCTCCGGCGGCGGAGCGCCTGCATGCGGCCATAAGCGCACATCTGCATGCCCTGCTGGAACTCGACAATTACACGGGGGCGAACATCCGTATCTTCGGCCACGTGTCGTCCCGCGTGCGCGCGGCGACGATGGACCAGCGCGAGCACTACGAGCAGTGGTGGCGCGAACTGCTGGCCGATGCCGCCGCCCGTGGCGCGATCCGGCCCGACACCGACCTCAGCCTGCTGCGCCTCCTGCTGCTCGGAGCGATGAACTGGACGGTCGAGTGGCACAAACCACGGCCGGACAACACCGACAGCGTGGAGGCGATCGCGCGCAGCCTGACGACCATGGTACTGCGAGGCGTCTTCGACGACAAGCCAACGCCACCCCTGAGGCGGCGCCGCACAAAAATCGGGAAACTTGAACCATGGAAGCAATCGCCGCCCTAACCAATGCGAACTTGCGCCCACTGCCTGATCGGTGGCGTCTTCACCGCCAGGCTGAACTTCTGGCCGACGCCCGCGCGGCCGAGGCGTCGGGACTGGATCAATACTGGGCGTGGGCGGCTAGGCGGATGCGGTGGACCCGCCCCTGGGACACCCTGCGGCAAGGCGACCTCGGGAATTTCCGCTACTATGCCGGCGGCCTTCTCAACGTCGCCGACAATTGCGTCGATCGCCACGCGGAGAATCCCACCACCGCCGACCGTGACGCCGTCATCTGGGAGGGCGAGCCTGGCGACGTCCGCCGGCTGACCTACCGAGCGCTGCGGGTTCAGGTCGCGCGATGCGCCAACGGCTTGCGAGCTTTGGGCGTGGACCGAGGCGACGTGGTCGCGATCTATCTCACCAATCTGCCGGAAGCGTTCGTCGCGATCCACGCCTGCAACCGCATCGGCGCGATCTACACCGTCCTGTTCGCCGGCTTTGCGCCGGATGCAATCGCGCTGCGGTTGCAGGCATCCCGTGCCAAGGTCGTCGTCACCGCCGATGCCGCCTGGCGCCGCGGACGGCCGGTGCCCTTGCTGACCAACCTACGGACGGCAAAAGCAGGGATCGACACCGTGCGTCATACGGTCGTCGTGGATCGCACCGGATCGGCGCCTGCCCTGGGACCCGGGGAGACCGGATGGGACGCGCTGCTCTCGCAGCAGAATTCCGATTGCCCCTGCGTGCCCCTGGAAGCAAACGATCCTGCGTTTCTGATCTTCACCTCCGGCACTGAGAGCAAGCCCAAAGGCGTCGTGCACAGTTCGGCGGGCTTCCTGATCGGCGCCTGGGCCAACGTCCAATGGCAGATCGGACCAGAGCCGGACGACGTCTACTGGTGCGCCGCGGACGTGGGCTGGTTGACCTTCCCGATCCAGGCGGTGATCGGCGGCCTAGCCCACGGCATGACGTTGTTCTGCTATGAGGGCGCACTCGACTACCCGGACCGTCTGCGGCTGCTGGACACGGCGCAGCGTCACGGCGTGACCAAGATCCTGGTGGCGCCCACCGGATTGCGCATGCTACGCGCAACCGACGATGACGTTGTGCGGACGCACCGGCCATCACTGCTGCGACTGATCACGGCGCAGGGTGAGCCCCTCGATCCCGAGACCGCGGAATGGACCGAACGGACGCTAGATGTGCCCGTGGTCAATGCCTACGGGCAAACCGAAACCGGCTCGACATGGACCTATCCCGTCCATGGGGTCGATCCAACCAAGCCGGGTAGCTGCGGCACGCCGGTTCCCGGCCACGCATTTTCGGTAGTGGATGATCGCGGGCAGCCGGTGCCGCAGGGCGTGCGAGGCAATCTGGTGTTGACCGCGCCGTTCCCAACGCTCGCCCGCACGATTTGGAATGAACCGGAGCGATATGAGGCCACCTACTTCAGCCGTTTCCCGGGCGCATACGCCACGTCCGACGAAGCGGTAGTGGATTCGGACGGTCAGATTTGGGTGTTGGGCCGGGCTGATGACGTGATCAACGTCGCAGCGCACCGCATCAGCACGATGGAGATCGAGGGTGCGGCCGCCAGCGCGCCGGGTGTCGCTGAGGCGGCCGTGGTGGGCGTGAACGACAAGGTGCGCGGCATGATGCCTGTAGCTTTTGTCACGCTGCGACAGGGAGCGAAGCATGATGTCGTGTGCGCAGACGTGTCCGCGGCCGTCGAACGCGCGATCGGCGGGATCGCCCGGCTGCGTCAGGTCTATGTGGTGACGGCGCTACCCAAGACACGCGCCGGAAAGGTCATGCGCCGCCTGCTGCGGGAGGCGGCTGAAACCGAGGCGTTTCGCGGCGATCTTACCGGCCTTGATGATCCCGCGGCGCTCGAATTTGTGCTGAACGCGGTTCGGGGCCACTGAGGCTGCCACGTGCGACCAAGTGTGTCACGCTGCTTTCGGGATCTGCTGGACCTCCAACGGGTCACCTCCGCACGATATGGGGGGAAAGGCCCAGCGGTGTAAAAACGCACGGTAGCGTACTGCACGCGATATCAAGGATCGACGTAGCGTGTTAGAGGGACTGTCCAGAGATTGGGGGATCATGCCGCTATCGAATACCGGGCCTCGGTTGGAGTGCGGTTGAAATCGGCGGCCGAACCCAGAACCGAGTGTCCCGTTGTAGACCGCGCAACGAACCTGGAGCAGGAGATCGGCACCTCGCCGGGACCATCGCATCTGTTGCGACCTGTTCATTCGCCTATTGACCAAGAAGTTCGCCGTGCTTCCGGTGACCGAAGTTCCGACACGCAAGCCGGCACGGTACCGCTCGGCGTACTTGACTAGCCAGGCGCTTTGACCACTGAGATAGCTATCAGCCTCATGCAACGCGTGCCACAGCTTGCGCGACGGCACGCCTTTCGTGCGATAGCCGTGCTCACCCTTGAAGACATGCATGACCTTACGGATCCGGTCGATGCTGCGCTGGGCGTTCTTCGCCTTGCCGTTCCAAATCCGCCAGCGCAGACGCTCGACTTCCGCGACGATGACGGCCTTCGCCTGCACCCGGCTGGGTTGGTCGGTCGACAATCCGCTGGCGGCTTGCGTCGCGTGCCGCAGTCGCATGGCGATGTGGAACCAATCAAGGACCGGTGGCTTCGTGATCCCCGTATCGGCCAGGATCGACGGCAAACCGGGACAACCGTCGGTGAATACGGTTACCTCGGTGTCGTCGGCTTGGCCGACGATGCGAAGGCTTCGACGGATCAACGCCGTGACGTCGGTGCCGGCCTTGCCGACCGCTCCGAACACCTGCCGCCCGCCGCTGGCGGTCTCGACGTTGCCGACACGGACCTCCAAGTGCCGCTCGCCCTCTTCGCAGCTGCGGACGAACGTCGAATCCAAGCTCACAGTGATAGCTGACGTCGCGGCTGCCGGGTTATCCGCCGCCGCATCGCCGAGGTGCTCGCCGATCCGCAGCGTATGGCCGCGTAATGTCTCAGGGCTCTTCCGGCGTCGATCGGTAGCAGGTGTACCAGCACATCAGCTGCAACCCGATAAGTCATCGGTGCAAAGCCGGGCTTGCAGTTGATCCAGCTCAGGGGTCGACCGGCATTGCGACGGCCAACTGACACCGGTCTCGATACAACCGCATCCAGCACACAGAAACCGAGGAAGCCGAGCCCGCACCTCACCGAACAGCGTCACAATTCGGTGCGGTTGCCAATCCTTCACATGGCATCCCCCGCCGCAGGACTGGCAGTCCGTCCGAAACATCGCCTGGTTGTCGGCTTGCGCGGCAGCAACATCCTGCTGAACGCGCGCCAGCAGTTGCTTCGCTTCGGCCAGCGTCAAACCCAAATTGGCGAGATCGCCAAGACCATCAGGCCGACTGATCTCCATAACGTCGAAACTTCGGGATTGACCATCGTCGATCCCGGTTCCAACCAATCGCAGCATCCATTCCATCCGCGAACCCCCAGCTGGCAACATACCCGACCGGTCGTATCGCGTTGATCATAATCCCCCCAATCTCTGGACAGTCCCGTATCCTGGACGGGGTCCCACTTGGACGCCGATCCACACGGCGATCCCGGCCTCAATCGCATGGCTGGCGACAGAGCGCAGCGACAGCCTGCCTGGACCGTAGAGAAGCGCCAGATGCAAGAGGTCCGCCGCGCTCCGCACGCCGCGTTTGCGCAACAAAGCCTTATGGGTCCGGACGCTGACGTCCAGATCGATCAGCTAAGATACGTGGCCGACGATGTCTGGCCAGTGATCAAGGTTCAACGATGCGTTTTGCATCTGCACCCACAATCACGCCGATTCGTGCCGTGTCAAACATTATTCTAGCGCAGATGGGGCGCCGCCCTTGGCGGTCCAGGGCAGGGCCCTGGCCTTGCTTCCCTTCCCGGGTCCCCCCGGGGCCGGAAACGGACATGAGGTCTTCAGGTCTTTCGTTTCGCGGTCACGGCTTGCTCCGGTGCCCTGCGCGACGAGTGGGCCGTTGGGCTCGGTTTTCGGTGGAACAACGCGCAGTGGGCGCTGATTGCAACTGGCTCGAGCTCGTGCTTCGCAGCATTGCTACAGACGTAATTCATTCTTCCGGTGTTGTAGGCAATCTGTAACAGGCTCATCCGAAGGTCGTCCTGTAGCACTATGATCGTTACGGAAGACCCAAAACATTGATCGACATTGCACCCGAAGCCATCGAGTCGGTTCAGCAGCTTGCTGATACTTGGCGAGCTATCGTGATTGATCGCGGTCCAGGCGACGTGAGAGACCTTCCTGGTGTGGCGATCCGTTGGGCCGACAGCAAATTCCCTTTCTGGAACTGCATCACATTCAATGACCAAGGTGCGAACAGCCAACTGCTAGACGAGCGGCTCACGCAAGCAGTCACCTATATGCGCCAAAAGAGCCAACCCGGGCTGATTTGGTTGTTCGAAGACCTCCTCGATCCATCGGCTCGTGCCGGATTGCCGGCTGCTGCAGATCGGGCTGGGCTCAGCCTCTCGCTCACGGGATTCGGTATGGCGGGTGATATCCTACCCATCCCCGAGCCGAACCACCCCAGCCTCCGCTTCGTTCGTGTGCGCACGGAGGAGGAGTTGATGGCCTACGCAGATCTAAATTCTCGCGCTTACGGCATGCACCTCGAGGCTGGCCGCGACGGGCTCTGTGGCTCAACCCTTTGGAAGTCAGGCGTGTACGCATACATCGGCCTTGAGAACGGCGTTCCAGTCTCGGCCGCCGCAACGGTGGAAACCAATGGCTGCCTGTTTCTGGCACTCGTCGCGACCGCCCCCGAGGCGCAGCGGAAAGGTTATGGAGATGCGACGGTTCGCAAGGCCCTGTTTGAAGGCGCGAAGGCGACTGGGCTAACCCGCACTGTTCTTCACGCCACGATGGCTGGTGCTCCGGTTTATGAGCGCATCGGTTACCGGAGGGTGGCGACAATCGGGTTTTATGGTCTGACCGCGTAAGGTGTCACTCCATATTCCGCAATTCGGGACGTTGGTGCACGCAAGGACGGAGGGCGGGATGGCTCCTAGACCCGTGCTGCTATGAGATGGCGGTCTGGCGGCGGACAGCTTCTGGGCGTCCAGCCGCCAACCTCTGGTTCAGGACCGCGTCACCGATGACAGCCTCGGTCTGTTGGGCCGCAAAACCGCTCTCAAACGCGGTGGACATCAACGAATTCGACGGCGAGATCGAGAGGACCAATGTTCATGGCCCTCTGCTTTGGCAAACAGGAGATCGAATGCGGAGATGGCAGAAGTATAAGTATTCCTTATCTTGATCCGCAAACAGGCTATTGCGCGTAAATGGCACTCCCTTCGGATTTAGAGTACGTGACCAAAGAAGGAGCTTACATGCAAGTAGAATTTCTTTTGGACTACCGGAGTCCATATGCGTACCTGGCGAACACACAGATGAAGGCCCTGTCCTCGGTTGTCTATACACCGATCGATATCGTCGCCGTCATGAATAAGGTAAACAATCAACCTTCGCCCTTGTGCCCGCCCAAGGCACGTTACGCCGGGCTCGACGCGGGACGCTGGGCTAAGCACTATGGCGTCGCGTTCTCGCCCAACGGCGCCTTGCTCCAGGCCATGGGAACCCGACAGTTCGATGGCGCGTTGCTCGCGCGTGCCGCGCTTGCAGCTCAGGAGCTTGGTGTCTTCGGCCAGGTTAACGACGTGCTTTTCGAGGCGGTCTGGGCGGGTTCCGATGATCTTGTGACCGAGGAAGGGCGCAGTGCCTTTCTCAGGGACCGGAAGATCGCGGCCACCGACCTCTGGCGGCTCGCGTCGGCCCCGAAGATAGTTGAGCGTCTCGCCAAGCAAAGCCAGGAGGCTGCCGATCGCGACGTCTTCGGCGTTCCAACATTCTTTGTGGAAGGCGAGATGTTCTTCGGGAATGACCGTCTCAATTTCGTGCAGGCGCGTCTCCGGTACACCTCGATGGACGGAGCCATCGTGTGAATACGAGGCGTGCTGTGGTCACCGGTGTCGGCCCAGGAACGGGGCGTTCCGTTGTTCAGCGCCTGACCCAAGGCGGATACGAAGTCGCAATCGTCGCCGGGAATGAAGAGCGGCTCTGGCAGTTCGAGGCGGACATCCCCGGGATCAGGGCATTCCCGGCCGATGTCACCAACGCCTCAGAATTCATTGATGCTTTAGATCAGATTTCAGCGGATTTCGGCGCGCCAGAGGTGGTAATCCACAACGCCGTTGGCGGCGTGTTCGGCAACTTCATGCAGATCGACCCAGCAATACTGGAGCTTAACTTTCAGATCAATGTCATGGCTTTTCTGCACTTGGTTCGGCGGCTGACGCCGGCGATGATTGAGGCTGGGCAAGGTGTCATCATAGCGTCCGGAAATACATCGACGCTTAGGGGAAAGAGTAATTTCGCGGGTTTTGCTCCAACTAAGCAGCGCAGCGAATCCATGGCGCGTGACCTCGGTCCACGGGGTGTGCACGTAGCTTACGTCCTCATCGAATCGCCGAGGAGATTTGGCACGTTATGCATCAGCCCAAGGGCGCATGGTCGTTCAACGTCGAAATCCGCCCGTTCAAAGAAGCTTGGTGATCAGCATGAACCCGCGCCGCCAGGTTACGACCGTACGGCGGCTCAGCACCGGCTGGCTTGCCCTGACGCCTTCAAGGCCCTTTCGGCCTCCAGATCGTGCGGCGAAGCGATAACCTCCATCCCGGCGCCGGACGCCAGCGGGGATCCCACGGAGGGGCATCCGACCTTATCGTGCCATAGGCTGGGATCCGCGCCGGCGACGGCGATCATGAAATCGGATTGCTGGACGGCTCGCGGAACAGCCTGCCGCGCCGCCCGATCATTGAACGGCGGCTGCACGTCAGAAATGCGCTTGGCTGACACAGAGGAAAAACATGAACAACCGAACAATAGCTACAACTGGTTGTGGGTTTCGCTTGGGATTAGCCGAGGCGAATCCGGAGATGAGCAGGAATGCGAGGATGGACCCGCGATCAATCCCTGAGTCGTAATAAACCTGGCTATTTCGAGCGATTTTTGGCACAGTACAGACGCGCAGGATCGCCGCGCGAGTGCACCGAGTATAAAATCCGATTTCTGCCGACCTCTGCTGGTCGAGCGATCAGACTCGGCAGTAGTGCCGGAGATTGATCATCGTATAGGCGAGGGTTTTGAATGCGTAGTGCAACTGACTGAGGCGCTCGAAGCGAAGCAGCA
>JAQGHW010000110.1 GCA_028291505.1 Rhodopila sp.
AACTGACTGAAGCGGCGCAGGCCCCGGAAGGCGTCGCGCACGATAAGCAGCGACCACCAGTCGCCGATCACATCCAGCGATCGGGCGACCGGACAGGTGGCGGTTTTCAGGCTGGTTCGTCGCATGCAGTCCTCGGATAAACCAGTTGCATTATAGGACCACGGCTGCTAGTGTTCAAGAAGTTTAATCATGCAACTAATGTGGGCGAACCGGATGAGCAGATCCATCGAGAGTGCGGCGATTGACGTGTCTGATCCGGCCGGGATCGATGCGGGACGATGGTGGATGCTGCTGGTCATCCTGATTGGCTCGTTCCTGTCGTTCCTGGACTTTTTCATCGTCAACATCGCGTTGCCGGCGATCCGGACCGACCTGCATGCGACACCGAGCGAATTGCAGTTTGTGGTGGCGGCTTATGGGGTGGGATTTGGTGTCACGTTGATCACCGGCGGCCGATTGGGGGACATCTTTGGCCGCAAGCGGATGTTCATGCTGGGGATCGGCGGCTTCACCGTGGCGTCATTGCTTTGCGGACTTGCCCCCACTGCCGAGTGGTTGATTGCCGCTCGGGTGTTGCAGGCGGTGACGGCGGCAACCGTAACGCCCCAGGTGCTGGCGATCATCCGTTCGGAGTTCCCGCCAAGCGAGATTCCGACGGCGATTGGCCTCTACGGCACGTCGATGGGTCTGGCCTCGATCATGGGGCAGGTCTTCGGCGGCTTCCTTGTCGCGGCCGATTTGTTTGGCTGGTCGTGGCGGTTGATCTTCCTGGTCAACCTGCCGATCGGGCTGGCCGCGCTGGTGTTGGCCGGCGGCATGGTGCGGGAATCGCGGGGGGACAGACGGCCGACATTGGACTGGGGCGGAGTCGGCCTGGCGAGCCTGACGCTCTTCCTGCTCATCTATCCGGTGGTGGCGGGGCGTGAGGCCGGTTGGCCAGCCTGGTCGTTCGGGATGTTGGCGTGTGTGATCCCGGCGCTGGCGGCATTCGTGACCTACGAGCGGCGGATCATCCGCACAGGCGCGACACCCTTGATCGCGTTGCATTTGTTCGGTGTTGGCACGATTCGACAGGGCTTGATTGCCTCGGTCGCGTTTTTCCTGGGGCTGGCCGTTTTCTTTGTGGTCATGACGGTGACCCTGCAGGCGGGCTTCGGCTTTTCCGCGTTCGAGACCGGATTGCTGTTCCTTCCGTTCGCGCTGAGCTTTTCCGTGGCCTCCGCGTTCTCCGGCCGGGTGACGGCGCGTCTGGGACCGCGCATCCTCAACCTGGGGACGGGGTTGATGGCGGTGGGGCTGGTCGTCTTGCTGCTGGCGTGCCGAACCGGCCTGCCGACCGGTTGGATCGTGGCGGCATTCGCGGTTTACGGTGTGGGGCAGGGGCTGGCGCAGCCGGCACTGATCAATGTGGCGATCGGTGGAAGCGGGATCGGCGCGGACGATACGGGGTCGGCGGTCGGGCTGTTTCTGACCACGGCACAGTCCTGTCTCGCATTGGGCGTCGCGGCGATCGGGGACGTGTTTTTCACGCGCCTGGGTGCCACGCCGGTGGTGGCGGACTATTTGGCGGCGGTTTCCGCGACATTGTGGTGCAATCTTGTGCTGCTGACCGGCACGTTCCTGTTGGCGCTGAGGCTGCCGGGGTTGCGACGGGGTTGATGTCACCTCCGCCGCGGTTCCGTCCCGCGGCGGAAACCCAAATGTCACAGATTTGCCCTCGGCGATGGCGTATTTGCGTTCCGCCAAAGTCAGGGAAGAGTTCCGATCATGCCGCATGACGCCTTTACGCCTACTCGTCGCGATGTCCTGGCCGGGGCGGCGGCTCTGGCTGTCACGGGTACCGGTTACGCACAGGCTCAGTCGACGGCGACCGCGTGGGGGACGGTGTTCGATGCGGACAGTTCGCCGCGATCGGGCGTCCCGGGCGTGATGGTGTCCAACGGACTGGACGTGGTGAAGACCGGTGCCGACGGCGGCTGGTCCTTGCCGGTGCGCGACGGGGATTCGGTGTTCGTGATCAAGCCGGCGGGCTGGGCATTGCCGGTCGATCCGGCAACGAACCTGCCTCGGTTCGCCTACGTGCATGCGCCGAACGGGTCGCCGGACCTGGGGTTCCGCTTCGCCGGGCTGGCGCCGACCGGGCCGTTGCCGGCGAGCATCGATTTCGGGCTGCACCGGCGGGATGAACCGGCGCGGTTCGACGCGGTGCTGTTCACCGATCCGCAGCCCGAGAGCCTGAACGAGGTTGGTTACATCCGCGACGACGTGGTGTCCGTGGTGGATGGGTCGCGGGCCGCGTTCGGCATCACGCACGGCGACATCATGTTCGATGATTTATCGTACTATCCGCGATACAATCGGATCATCGGCACGATCGGGTTGCCGTGGTTCAACTGCCGCGGCAACCATGACATGAACCTGGAGGCACCCGACAACACCCACGCCGCCGAAACATTCAAGCGAATCTTCGGCGCTCGGTCTCACGCTTTCCAATATGGCGGGACGACATTCATCCTGCTGGATAACGTGGATTACCTTGGCACCGATCCATCCAAACCGAACGGATTTGGGAAATACCGCGGGTTTTTTGGCGAGCGGCAGTTAGGTTTCGTGCGCAACGTTCTGGCGAACGTGCCGCGCGACAGCCTGGTGGTGATCAGTTTCCATATCCCGCTGAAGACATTGGCGGCCAGCGATGCCGCGAACAATACTGTAGATATGAAGGATTTCCTGGGCGCGATCGGAACGCATCCGAACACTGTCAGCTTCTGCGGGCACACCCATACCAACGAGCATTGGTATTTCACCAGCGCCGATGGTTACGCAGCCGGTGATCGGCAGGCGGGCACGCATCATCACCACATCCTGGCGGCGGTGTCGGGAAGCTGGTGGTCGGGGCCGTTCGATGCGCGGGGGATCCCGATGGCGTTGCAGTCGGATGGTTCGCCGAACGGGTTCCATATCCTGTCGGTGGACGGCGCGGCCTATACTACGACGTTGATGCCGGCACACGACCCGGCACGCGGGCAGATGCGCGTGATGCTGGACAGCCAGGTGCACGGGCCGGACAAGGAAGTGATCCGCGACTACCACCCGGGCGCGCTGCTGGCCGGACCGATTGGCGTGGATCGCGTGGCGTCAACGCGGCTGGTGGTGAATTTCTTTGACGGCGGGCCCAGGTCGAAGGTGGAGGTCTCGGTTGGCGGCCGGCCCTGGCAGGCGCTGACGAAGGTGGAACGGCTGGATCCGTTTGTTGTTGAGGTCTACGAGCGCAACCGTGACAGCAAGAAGCCGTGGGTGGAGGCGGGGAAGTCCAGCCACGTCTGGCAGGGTGGTTTGCCGGCGGACCTGGCCACCGGGACCCATCGTGTGGCGGTGCGGGGGACCGATGAGTATGGCCGCACGCATGCTGCCTCGATGGTGCTGGAGGTGACCGGATAGGATCCGTCGATCCGACGGCAACTGTCGACTCCGGCCATGATTCAGATCAACCAGAATGGACTAGGTAGTTTCCGAACCTGCCAGAATAGATTTCAGCAGCTATAGTCTTGATGCTGACCCGATCCGGCGAGCCAGTACGTGCCGCGGCGGGAATGCCAGGAGACTTCAGCCATGGATAAAGACAGGATTGTCGGCGCCGCGAAGCAGACCTCGGGCGCGGTCAAGGAAGCGGTTGGCAAGGCGACGGGCGATGCCAGGTTGCAGGCCGACGGCAAGGCGGACAAAGCCGAAGGCGCGGTGCAGAATGCGGTCGGCGGCCTGAAAGATGCCGTGCGGGACGCGTTGGACAAGTAACGGGCCCACCCTTCCCGGTTCATCATATTACCAACCAAAAAGGTTAGTCATGAGCACGATTCTGATCATAGTCGTCTTGATTTTGTTGTTTGGCGGCGGCGGCGGCTATTATGCCCATGGCCGTTACGGCAGCGCCGGCCTTGGCGGGGTTCTCGGCTCCGTGCTGGTCGTTCTGCTTGTCGTATGGCTTCTCGGTGGCATATAGTTCGACTGCCTCGAATGGCTGGCGAAGCGACTGGATCCCGGGCACGTTCGCAGGGGTCATAGGGCGATGAACGCACTGACGGTCGGCGGCGCGGTATTGGTCGTCCTGGGGATACTCGGATTTGCCATACCCTATGTCACAACACAGCAGACCAAGGACGTGGCCGCGATTGGCGATTTGAAGCTGCAGACGACAGAAAGCAGGTCATACGCCATTCCGCCGTTGGTCAGCGGCGGCGCCCTGGTCGTGGGCGTCGTCCTGGTCGGGGCCGGTTTATATCGAAAGACCTAGCATGATCACGCTGAGCGGCCAGCGTTTCGTTGGCGTCAGCCAAGCTGACGAAACGCGAGGGGAACGTTCGTAGCGTGTGAATCATGCGATCAAACAAAGGGTTAGAGCGTTTTCAACCTGCACAGTCAGGGTGAAAACGCTCTAAGAAACGAAGTGCCGGTCGGCGCCTTTGGCTGACGATCAGCAGATCGTTGTCAGCACCGTCAGGTCCTGCCCCAGGAATGCTCGGTCCGCCGCCCCGGACTGGCCGTGACCGATGCTCCATCGGTCCGGCCAGTCCAGGCGTTCGGCACCCCAGGGTGAAGCGGCCGCGAGCGATGACCAATTTCGATCAGCGCCAGAACGGCACAGCACGCCGCCGGGTCCCATGCCGGCGTGGATAAGAAGCCGCAAGCTGAATACTGTGTTCGGCGGGACGGGCGGCCCGATCCAGTAATGCGGACTGCGCCGCGGTTCGGGACCCAGGAT
>JAQGHW010000126.1 GCA_028291505.1 Rhodopila sp.
GCCAACGGCGCTCCGCACCCGGACCCGGCATCATATGCGAAACAATTCTCCGGCAGGTACACCCATCGGCTCATCACCGGCGGCGTCGGTCACAACCTGCCGCAGGAAGCTCCGAAGGCCTTCGCGGACGCAGTCGTCGAAGTGGATGGATACTGATCGGCACGGGCCTGGGGCCGAACCACCCGGTGACAGGATACACAGGAGACAATCATGCTGCGTCGCAGGTTTCTTGGAATGGGCGGGCTCCTTGCGGGAGCCGCAATGTTCGGGTCCTTCCCGCTGACGCCCAGTCTCGCGCAACCCGAACTCGGGCGCCCAGCCCCCGAGTTCGTCGGGCTCGACGGCTGGATCAACGCCACCGGTCCCATCACCCTTGCCGAACTACGCGGCAACGTCGTTCTTGTCGACTTCTGGACATATTCCTGCATCAACTGTCGTCGCACAGTCCAATACCTGAACAGGTGGCAGAGCGAATATGGCCCGTCCGGCCTGCGGGTCGTCGGCATCCACACACCGGAATTCGGCTTCGAACGCGCACGCCGGAATGTGGAGACGTCCACCCGTGAGTTCGGCATTCAATACCCCGTCGGGCAGGACAATAGCTTCCGGACATGGCGGGCCTGGAACAATGAGGCCTGGCCGTCGTTCTACATCCTGGACCGCGACGGCCGGATCGTGCTGTTCCGCGAAGGCGAGGGCCACGCCGGGGAGATGGAAGGCGCGATCCGCTCCCTGCTTGGCCTTGGCCAGGGGATGGCGCACCCCGGTGACGATCCCGACCTGTCCCGGATCGCCACGCCCGAGATGTATTTCGGCTCCAAACACCCCACGCCGCAGGACCGTGCTCAGTCGCCCCGGTCGGGCGAAGCCGCCTACGCCTATCCCAACGCAAAGGGTCCGCGACTGAGCACCTACCAGCTCGACGGCACCTGGTCTCGAGGGGATGAGGCGCTCGTGCTTCGCTCCTCCCGGGGCGGGCTGCGCATGCGCTTCTCCGCGGCGAAGCTGCATCTGGTGGCTTCGGCATCGACGCCGGCAACGCTCCGCATCCGTGTGGACGGGAGCGAGGCGCCCCCACTGCAGATCGGGCCTCCGACGCTCTACACGCCCCTGGACGGCGAACTCTATGGCGAACATCTGGTCGAGATTGAAACGGATCAGCCAGGCCTGTCGCTGTTCAGCGCAACGTTCGGCTGAAGTCATGGGCCTACCCGTTCGCGCCGGGAATCGTGGTCGCGTCTCTGCGATCGGGTACTACGGCGCGCTGCGCGGAAACGTCCGGCCGAGATAGGCGGCGACCGGTCCGATCAGCGTCATGCCGGCCAACTCGGCTGGTGATACAAGCCGAACATCGATGATCTCACGATTGTCGAGTTGCAGCGTGGGCAGCTGTTCCAGTCGCAGTTCGAAAAAATGCACGCAGTCGCGTCGCCCGTCCCAGGTGCCGCTGGCGACGCCCGCCGGACGCAGCGCCGCCGCCGCAAGGCCGATCTCCTCGATCAATTCGCGCCGCGCCGCAGCTTCCGGCATTTCGCCGCGCTGGACACCACCGCCCGGCAAGCTCCATCCGACCCGATAGGACGGGCGCACCAGCAGCAGCGCCTCACCGACGTAGACCGCGACCAGGGCACCCTCATGTGGAGGGCGCCGCAGCCGCCACCAGAAGCGGGCAAGCGGAAAACCCAGGCGGAATGCGGTCCGCCAGGCAAAATCAAGAAACGAAAGAGGCGGCGCGCGCCCAATACCTGACATGGACGGACCTTAGCCACCTTTGGCGGCGTGAGTCGATGCGACCACAATCCGAAGACGCCGTGCCGGTCATCACGCGTATTCGGTGGCGAAGCGGCGCATGGCGTCCGCGGTGGTTCGGTCGGCGGGGAAGAAACATTCCAGCGCCAGTTCCGACAGCGTGATGTCGACCGGCGTGCCGAACACGGTCGTGGTGCTGAAGAAGGACAGGATACCGGCGTCGGTGGCCAGCCGGAACGGCATCGCCACGTTGGCGAGCTCCCGGTTCGCGGCGTGCGGGGTATGGCCCTCGGGCGTGGGATAGCTGCGCAGTTCGGCCAGCAGATCGACCAGCACCGGATCGCCCGAGGTGTCGATCTGCTGCCGCAACCGGTCCAGCAGATGCCCGCGCCATTCCGGCAGATTGACGGTGCGCGGCGCCAGTCCGGCCGGATGCAGGCCCAGCCGCAGCACATTCACCGGCGGTTGCAGCAACGCGGGATCGACCCCCACGATCAGCGGCGCGATCGCCCGGTTCGCCGCGGCCATGCACCAGTGCCGGTCAACCGCCAGCGCGGGATGCGGCTCGTGCCCGGTCAGCACCAAATCGATCGCCTGACGCGCCACGGCCAGCGCCGCATCGTCCAGCGGGCGCTCCGGAAACACCGGGGCAAAGCCGGCCGCGTTCAGCAACGCATTGCGCGCGCGCAGCGGCACCTCCAACCGTTCCGCCAGATGCAGCACCATGTCGCGGCTCGGCACCGACCGGCCGGTTTCCAGAAAGCTGATGTGTTTCGTGGAAATCTCCGCCTCACAGGCAAGGTCGAGCTGGCTCAGGCGCCGCCGCTGGCGCCATTCGCGCAGCAAGGCGCCGATCGGGCGAGGCGAAGATCCGGCAGCGATGATCGAGGTCATGCGCGACCTTAGGCGCCGCGGCGACGAGACTCCATTACCTGCCAGTTAATTGGCTGCCGTCGCCGCCTGTGGGTTTCTGCCCGCCGCATCGCCGAGAGGAGGCACCCTATGAGCGCCATGGCGACTGAAGCTTTAAAGACCAGTGACCTGGTTGCGCGCGCCGATCCTCGCCGATGGTTGGTGCTGGGCGTAGTTGTGGCGGCGCAGTTCATG